>JAICEH010000001.1 GCA_025924275.1 Gemmatimonadales bacterium
AGTACGTAAACCTCTGAAACGTATCGAGATGGACTCGACGGCCCGCGGCCCGGGCCGGCGCGTCCGTTCACGCCGCATCGCTCTGCGACTCCGGCGCCAGGTGGCGTCGGGCGGCGCATCGGGGGGGACGCCGCAGGGCGAATAGGATACACGCCGCCCGGAGGGAGCGGAAGGGGTCGGACCCCGGGCGTCCCCTTCAGGACGCCACGACGAGCTCCCGCTGGGGCTCCCGGGGCGTCACCTCGGGCCCGGACTCGCCCACGTGTACGTTGACCTCGCTCCGCACCCCGAACCGGCCGGGGAGGTAGACCCCCGGCTCCACCGAGAAGCCGATCCCGGGCACCAGCCGCCGCTGGTCGTTGGTCTCGTAGCCGTCGAGGTGGGGCCCGGACCCGTGCAGCTCGTGGTCGATCGAGTGCCCGGTCCGGTGGACGAAGTACTCGCCGTAGCCCGCCGCCTCGATCACCGCCCGCGCCGCGCCGTCGGCCGCCGCCCCCGTGATCGGCTCCCCCGCCCGGGCCCCCGCCCGCACCGCCGCGATGGCGGCGTCCCGGGCGTCCCGGACCGTGGCCCAGACCCGGGCCACCTCGCCGTCCGGTTCCCCGGCCGCCACGCCCATCCAGGTCTGGTCGGCGAAGACCGCCCCCGCCCGGCGACCCGCCCAGAGGTCGAGCAGCACCACCTGCCCGGCCTCCAGCACCGCGTCGCTCCCCGCGGCCGGCTCGTAGTGGGGATTGGCCGAGTTGGGGCCGAACCCCACGATCGGCAGCGTGTCGAACACCAGTCCCTGCCCCCGGCACGCCTCGACCACCCGGCCCTGCACCTCGGTCTCCCGGAGGCCCGTTCCCGCCAGGCGGACTGTCCGGGCCAGTTCCGCGCGGGCCACCTCCGCCAGGATCTCGGCGGCTGCCCGGTGGTCCTCCAGGTCCGCCGCCGACCACCGGGCGGCGAACTGCGAGACCAGCGGCGCCGACGGCACCACCCGGGTCCCGAGCCGCTCGAGGAACTGGACCACCCCGTGGGGCACCCGGTCGAGGTACGGTACGCCGTCCTCGGGGAAGACCTCCATCGCCACCGTCTTCCCGCCCACCACCGCCCGCAGCGCGGCCTCGAGTTCCTGCCACCGGGCGTACGCCACGATCCGGCCGGGAAAGCCGGCCAGCGGGCCGAGCTCGATCTTGTGGGCCACCGCCACCGGCTCGCCGGTGGCCGGGAGCAGCACGAACAGGCGCCGCGTGGCCATCCCCTGGAGCCCCAGGATCTGGCGAAGGACCGGATTCACCCCGTGGAAGTCGAAGAGGAGCCAGCCGTCCGCCCCGAGTTCCCGGAGGGCGGCGGTGAGCGCCGGGCGGTCGAGTCGGTCCAGGGCGTTCACTCGTAACCTCGTGCGGCGGCGGCGTGCCACTCACAGGCGGCATCGCCCCGGCCGCGGCAGCGCGGATGGTCCACCGCCCCCTCGAACCCGGCGAGCCCGCGGAGGAGCTCGCCCAGGACGGCGGCATAGAAGGGACAGGCGCCTCCGTCCGGGGCGGCGGCGAGCGCGGGGGTGTCGGCCGCCCGCGCGGCCGGCTCACCGGGGGCCGGCATCGGGAGCGGCTCCAGGCCGAACACCCGGGTGGCGAGCTCGAGCGCGCTCCGCGTGCCCAGCCGGCGGCTCACCCGGGCCGGCGTCGCCCGGCGGAGCGCTTCCGAGGTCCGCCCCACGAGCCGCGCGGCGTGCCGCGCCGCCCGGCGGCCGGCATCGGCGAAGACCAGCTCGCGGTCCGGGCGCCGCGCCACCAGGCGGAAGACCCCGACCGCCTCGGCGTCGGGCACCGCCTCGCGCCGTTCGGTGCTCGTGCGGTACCGCTCGATCTGGGCCGCCACCGTCTGGCTCAGGCCGAGCCGCTTCGCCACCACTTCCTCCGCGACCTCGGCCAGTCCGTCCTCGACCGGCGTGTCGAGGTTGCGGATGGCCTCGAGGAGGCTCAACGGGATGAGCGCGGGAACCTGGGCGGCACGGGAGACGGCGGGGGTGGCCATCGGGGCGGAAACTAGTCGGAACGACGGGAAGTCGGAAAGTCGGGAAGGTCTGTCGCCCGCATCTTCCCGTCTTCCCGTCTTCCCGTCTTCCCGTCTGTCCGTCTGTCCGTCTGTCCGTCTCCCCCTTGCCCCCCCGGAACCCCCCGGGGACATTCCGCGTTACGATGACCGAGATCGGCGCGCGCACCCGCGATTTCGAGACGGCGGTCCTGCCCCACCTGGACCTCCTGTATCGCGTGGCGCGGCGCTACACCCGCGACACCCCGCGGGCCGAGGACCTGGTACAGGAGACGGTGCTCAAGGCGCTGGCCCACTGGGACAGCTTCCGTCCCGGTTCCAACGCGCGGGCCTGGCTGCTCACGATCCTGCGCAACACCTTCGTGAGCGGGTATCGCAAGGCGCGGCGCGAGGCGGTGTCGCTCGATCCCGAGGCGCTCGACCGCGTGAGCACCCGGCCCGAGGTCGCCGCCGACCCGTCCGGAGAGTTCTTCGCCCGGATCACCGATGAGCGCATCCTCGCCGCGGTCGAGGCGCTGCCCCACGACTTCCGGGAAGTGGTGGTCCTGAGCGACATCGAGGGCATGAGCTACGCCGAAATTGCGCAGGTGCTGGGCGTGCCGGTCGGCACCGTGAAGTCGCGCCTCTTCCGCGCCCGCCAGCGGCTCCAGGCCGAGCTGCTGGACTACGCGGTCTCGATGGGCTGGGTGCGCCCGAGGGTGGCGGGATGAGCGGCTCCACCGGCTGCCGCGAGGCGATCGCCCTGCTGGAGGACTGGCTCAAGGCCGAGCTCACGCCCGAGGTGGCGGAGCAGGTCCGGGCGCACTTCGACCGCTGCCGGCCCTGCTTCCGGCACGCCGAGTTCGAGCGCCGCTTCCTGGCCGAGCTCGAGGCCGCCGGCCGCGGCGACCGCTGTCCCGAGCGGCTCCGGGCCGAGCTGCTCCGCGAGATCCGCGGCGCGGACCCGGCCTGAGCCGGCGGGCCGGTGCCGCCGCAGGCGCTGCCCGTCTGGCTCCTCGCGGCACTGGTGGCCGGGGCGGCGGCGGCACTCGCCTGGCGGGCCCGGAGCCTGACACCCCCCGGCGCCGTCGCGGCCTGGCTGGTGGGCACCACCCTCGTCGGCGCGCTCGGGCCGGCAGGCCTCGCGCTCCTGGCCGCCTTCTTCATTCCCTCGAACCTCCTCTCCCGGCTCCTGCCACCCCCGGGTCCCCCGGACGCCAAGGGTGACCGCCGCGACGCGGCGCAGGTCCTCGCCAATGGAGGGCCCGCGGCCGCCGCGGCCCTCCTCGAACTCCGGACTCCCGGCCTCGGGCTCTGGGCCGCGGCCGCCGCCCTCGCCGCCGCCAGTGCCGACACCTGGGCCACCACCGTCGGGGTCCGGAGCGGCCGTCGCCCACGGCACATCCTGGACGGCACCCCGGTGCAACCGGGAACGAGCGGCGGCGTCACCTGGGTCGGCAGCGCCGGTGGCCTGCTCGGCGCGCTGGCGGTCGGCGCCACCGCGGCCGCGGTCGGGGCGGGCTGGCGCGCCGGCCTGGCCGCCACCATTCTCGGCACGGCGTGGATGTTCGGGGACTCGGTTCTCGGTGCCGCCCTGCAGGCCCGGTTCCGCTGTCCCGCCTGCGCCGAGGACACCGAGCGGCCCGTTCACCGCTGCGGCACCCCCGCGGCCCATCTCGGAGGCTGGCGATGGCTCACGAACGACGGCGTCAACCTGCTCGCCACGCTGGGCGCGGCGGCCGATGGCGCGCTGGCCTGGTGGCTCTGTTCCTGACGCTCGCGCTCGGGTGCAGCTCCGAGCAGCGCGACCCGGTCGGCCTGGAGGACGACGATCACAACCCCGGCACCGGGGGCGGGGGCGGCGGCGGCGGGGCCACCGACGACGCCTTCGTCGGCAACTGGGAGAACATCCGGATCGTCGAGATCGGGGACGACGTGCAGACCACCACGACGGTCTGGCACTTCGAGGCCGACGGCGACTGCGTGGAGGGGTTCCTGATCGAGTCGCTGCTCGACGGGGTGGTCGAGTTCTCGGTCGAGGCCTGCAGCTGGGAGAACGACAGCCTGCTCCTGGAGCTCGCCGTCACCTTCAGCGACGGCGGCGGCACGGTCGTCTTCGAGTACGAGTTCCCCGGCCTGGACGGGAACACCCTGGTGCTGAACGGGCAGGAGTTCACCCGCGTGCCGTGACGGCACTCCCCGCCTGCGACGCCCTGGTCGTGGGCGGCGGCCCTGCCGGCAGTGCGGTGGCCGGCCTGCTCGCCCACCGCGGGCTGCGCGTGGTCCTCGCGGACCGCGCCGCCTTCCCGCGGGAGAAGGCCTGCGCCGAGTTCCTCTCCCCCGAGGCGGTCCGCCTGCTCGACCGCCACGGCGTCCTCCCTCGGGTCGAGGCCGCGGGCGGGGTCGCCCTCCGCGGCACCACGGTGACCGGCCCGGGCGGTCAGCGGCTCGCCGGCGAGTTCGCGCGCGCCCCCCGGGCGCCCTGGCGGCCCACCGGACTCTCGGTGTCCCGGCGGGAGCTGGACCACGCGCTCCTCGACGCGGCCCGCGCTGCGGGGGCCGAGGTCCGGGAGCGCTGTGCATTCCTCGGCCTCCTCCGCGAGGGGACGGCCGTCGCCGGCGCCGTGGTGCGCGAGGCCTCCGGCCGCGAGCTGATGGTGCCGGCCCGGCTGGTGATCGGCGCCGACGGGCTCCGCACCCGCGTCGGGCGCGCCCTGGGACCGCGGTGGCACGGGCGACCCGGCCGGGTGGCGGCGGTGGCGCACGTGGCGGAGGTCGATGACCTCGGCGCCACGGCCGAAATGCACGTTGCGGACTCCGGCTATGCCGGGCTCAACCCGCTCGGTGGCGGGGTGGCGAACGTCGCGGTGGTGGCCCCGGCCCGCCGCGCGGCCGAGGCCCGCGGCGACGTCGACGGGTGGCTCTTCCGGGAGCTCGATGCCTACCCCGCGCTCCGCGGCCGGGTGCGCCGCGATCAGGTGGTGCGCGGCGCCCTCGCCACCGGTCCCTTCGCCGTCCGGTCGGCCCGGGTCACGGCCCCGGGAGCGCTCCTCGTCGGCGACGCCGCCGAGTTCTACGATCCCTTCACCGGGGAAGGAATCTGGCGGGCCCTCCGCGGCGCGGAGCTCGCGGATGCGGTGGCCGGCCCGGTCCTGGAGCGGGGCGGGCCGGTCTCCGCGGCGGCCCTCCGACCCTACCGCCGTGCCCGGCGCCGCGCCTTCGCCGGCGGCTGGGCGGTGGAGCGGCTCATCGCCTGGGCGATGCACACGCCGCGGCTCTTCGGCCGTGCGGTGGGCCGCCTCGGCGCCCGGGCCGGGATGGCGGACACGCTGGTGGGCGTCACCGGCGCCTTCGTCCCGGCCCGCGCGGTGCTCAACCCGGTGTTCCTGGCGCGGATGCTGGTGTAGGCGGGGAACGGGGAACGGGGAACGGGCCCTTCCCCCGTTCCCCGTTCCCTGTTCCCCGTTCCCCCTTACCTTCCCCCCGTGCCCGACGTCGATCCCCCCCGGTTCCGCCAGCTGCTCGGCCGCTTCGCCACCGGCGTCGCGGTGCTCACCACGCGGACTCCCGACGGCCGCGACATCGGGATGACCGTCAACAGCCTGAGCTCGGTGTCGCTCGTGCCGCCGCTCGTGGCGGTGAACGTCGAGCGCGAGGCCGACCTGCACGCCGTGCTCGAGGCCGCGTCGCGGTGGGTGGCGAACATCCTCGCCGCCGACCAGGAGGAGCTGTCCCGCCGCTTCGCGGTCCGCGGGCCGGAGCGCTTCGAGGGGATCGGCCACCGGCGGACTGCCACCGGCATCGCGGTGCTCGACGGCATCGTCGCCCATCTCGAGTGCGAGCGGTGGGCCGCCTACCCCGGCGGCGACCACACCATCTTCGTCGGCCGGGTGATCGGCGGCGACCCGGGGGAGGGGAGCCCGCTGCTCTACTTCCGCGGCGGCTACGCGGCGCTCGGCCGCGAATGACGCCCCCGCTCGGCCGCGAGCTGCTCGACGACCCCGCCGCCGATCCGGTGGCGGTGCGGGAATCGCTCTGCCACATCGTCGCCAGCAACCGCTGGTTCGGCGGCGCGGCAGCGCTCCGCTGGGGCATCGCCCGCGCGCTGGCCGCCGATCCCCCCACGGGCCCGCTCACCCTGCTCGACCTCGGGACCGGCGCAGGCGACCTGCCGATCGGGATCGCGCGGTGGGCCGCCAGCCGCGGGATGGTGATCCGCCCGCTCGGCCTGGAGCGGATCCCGGCCGCGGCGACGCTGGCGCGGGACAACGGGGTCCCAACGATCCTCGCCTGCGTCCGCGCCCTCCCGGTGCGCGCCGGCGGCGTCGACCTGGTCACCATCAGCCAGCTCCTGCACCATCTCTCCCGCGACGAGGCCGTGGCCCTCCTCCGCGCCGCCACGCGGATCGCCCGCCGGGCGGTCGTGGCGGCCGACCTGCGCCGCTCCGGCGTTGCACGGGCCGCCTTCCGGCTCGGCGCCACCGTCTTCCGCTTCGACCCCCACACCCGGGCCGACGGCCTCACCTCGATTGCGCGGGGGTACCTGCCGGCCGAGTGGCGGGCGCTCTGCGGCGCGGCCGGCCGACCGGTGGAAACGGCCGAGCGCCCCGGCTGGCGCGTCGCGGCCTGGTGGCCGGCGCGCGGGGCCACGCCCTGATGCGCACCGTGGACCGGCTGGAGATCGCCGCCCCACCCGAGGTCGTCTTCCGCCACGCCGCGGACGTCGAGCGCTGGCCCGCCATTCTCCCGCACTACCGCTGGGTGCGGGTGCTCGAGCGGGGCGAACCGGCCCTGGTCGAGATGGCGGCGTGGCGGCCGTTCGGACCGCTCCGCTGGCCCACCTGGTGGGCCTCGGAGATGTGGGTGGATGCGGGCCGCCGCGAGGTGCGCTACCGGCACGTGCGCGGGATCACCACGGGGATGGACGTCCGCTGGACGGTGTCGCCGCGGGCGGGCGGCGCCGTGGCCGAGATCGTCCACCAGTGGGAGGGACCGCGCTGGCCGCTCATCCGTCGGCCCGCGGCCGACTGGGTGATCGGGCCGGTGTTCATCCACGGCATTGCCTCCCGCACCCTCGCCGGCATCGGCCGCGCGGCGGAGGCAACGCCCGTCCTATCCGCGCCGGACGGGCGGGCGTAGCGTCCGGCATGGCATCGGCTCCCCGGCGCGTCCTGGTCACCGGCATCGGCGCCGTCACCCCCATCGGCACCGGGGTGGACGGGCTCTGGGCCGGGCTCCGCGCCGGCCGCTCCGCCGTCCGGCCCATCACCCGGTTCGACCCCGCCCCGTTCCGCTCGCGGATCGCGGCCGAGATTCCCGACTTCCGGCCCCGCGACTTCATGGGGGAGAAGGACGCGCGCCGCCTCGACCGGTTCTCCCAGCTGAGCCTCGCGGGCGCCCGGCTCGCCTTCGAGGACGCGCGGCTCGAACCGGCGCGCGAGGACCGGGAGCGCGTCGGCGTGATGATGGGGACCGCGCTCGGGGGCGTGGCGATGGCCGAGGCGCAGCACACCGCCTACCTCGCCGAGGGGCTCCGCGCGGTGGAGCCCTCGCTCGCCTTCACCGTCTTCGCCGGGGCGGCGAGCTGCTCGATCGCGGTGGCGTTCGGCTGCCAGGGGCCCAACTCCACCAACGGGATGAGCTGCGCCTCGGGCGCGATCGCCGTGGGCGAGGGCTTCCGCGCCATCCGGGACGGCCACGCCGACGTGATGCTCGCCGGCGGCGTCGAGGCCCCGCTGGCGCCGCTCAGCTTCGGGGCCTTCGCCATCATCCGCGCGATGTCCACCCGGAACGACGACCCCGCGGCGGCCTGCCGGCCGTTCGACGCCGGGCGCGACGGCTTCGTGATGGGCGAGGGGGTGGCGGCCCTGGTGCTGGAGGAGCGCGGCCGCGCGCTCGCCCGCGGCGCACCGGTCTACGCCGAGGTGCTGGGCTACGGCCTCACCAACGACGCGCACCACATGACCGCACCCCGGCCCGACGGCTCCCAGGCGGCCCGCGCGGTGCGGCTGGCGCTCCGGGACGCCGCCGTGGCGCCCGGCGAGGTGGGGTACGTGAACGCGCACGGCTCCTCCACCCCCCTCAACGACTCCACCGAGAACCTCGCCATCCGGACCGTCTTCGGCGGCCACGCCGACCGCCTTCTCCTGAGCGGCACCAAGGGCTGGTACGGCCACGCCCTCGGCGCCAGCGGAGCGATCGAGGCGGCCATCTGCGCCCTCGCGAGCGCCCGCGACTGGGTCCCGCCCACCCTCAACCTGGCCGAGCGGGACCCGGCCTGCGACCTCCCCTGGCTCACGGGCGACGGGCACGCGGAAGCGCCCGAAGTCCTGGTCAGCAACTCGTTCGGGTTCGGCGGGGTGAACGCGGCCCTGGTGCTCCGCCGCGCGTCGTGACCCGCTTGCGCCGGGGTGACGCGGCTTCCTAGATTCGCGCCCGGCACCCAGCACCTCCTCCTTCCATCGGGACCTGCCCATGCCTACGCTCGTCCAGCGCCTCGCCGCCGAGGCGGTCGGGACCTTCGCCTTCGTGCTGATCGGCGCGGGGGTCGTCGTGACCACGGCATTCCCCGGCGCGGGATTCGGCCTGATCGGCATCGCCCTGGCGCACGCGCTCGCGCTCTCGGTGATGGTGACGGCCACCATGCGGATCTCCGGCGGCCACCTGAATCCCGCGGTCACCGCCGGCCTGCTGGCAGGCCGGCGGATCGCCCCGCGCGACGCGGCGCTCTACGTGGCCGCCCAGCTGGCCGGCGCGGTGGCGGCGGGCTTCCTGGTGAAGGCGCTCCTCCCCGGCGGGGCGGCGAGCGTGGTCGGGTACGGCGTGCCGGTCATCAACGGGCAGATCACCCTGGGGAAGGCCATCGCCATCGAGGCGGTGCTCACCTTCCTGCTGGTGACCGCGGTGTACGGCACGGCGGTCGCGAAGAACGCCCCCGCCGTCGGCGGCTTCGGCATCGGCCTCACCCTCTTCTTCACCATCCTGGTCGGCGGCCCGCTCACCGGCGCCGCGCTCAACCCGGCCCGCGCCTTCGGCCCCGCCGTCGTCGCCAACGCCTGGACCGGCCACGCGGCGTGGTGGATCGGCCCCGTCCTCGGGGGCCTGGTGGCCGGGCTGCTGTGGGATCGGGTGCTGCTCAAGGGGGAGCGGGAGGCATAGGGGGGCGCTCGTCGCTGATCGCTGTTCGCTGTTCGCTGGGCGGTGAACGAGAGAACGGCCTTCCCGGATGGGAGGGCCGTTCTTTCATCGAGCGATCAACGAACAGCGAACAGCGAACAGCGAATGGCGAACAGCGATCAGCGACTCCTCACCCACAGGCTCACCGCATACCCCAGCAGGATCACCGCCGTCACCACGTACGCCGCCACCATGTAGGGGGCGTTCTGCGGCATCTCAGGCATCGTCGGCCTCCCGGAGAAGGGCCGCGCGGCGGAGGCCGATCCCGTAGCGCAGGGTCACGAAGCCGAGGTAGAGGACGGTGTAGGTGCCCATCGAGACCAGCAGGGTGCGGAGCATCGCCGGCGGCAGCGAGGGTCGGCTCGGCTTGAGCAGGATCGGCTGCGGGTGGAGGGTCCGGAAGAGGTAGACGCTCAGGTGGATGAACGGCACCAGCACCAGGGCCATGATACCGAGGACCGCGCTGAACCGCGCCCGCTCCACCGGGTCGCGCACCGCCGCCCGGAGCGTGAGGTAGCCGAGGAACAGCAGGAAGAGGAAGAGCGTGAGCGTGAGCCGCGCGTCCCAGGTCCACCAGGTGCCCCAGATCGGCTTCCCCCAGATCGGCCCGGTCGTGAGCATCACCGCGGAGAACGCGAGTCCCACCTCCGCGCTCGCTTCCGCGAAGAGGTCGAGCCGCGGGTCGTGCAGCCAGAGGTAGAGGAGGCTGGCGATCCCCACCAGCACGAACGCGATGAGCGCCCCCCACGCCGCCGGCGCGTGGACGTAGAAGATCTTCTGCGCCAGGCCCTGGCGTGCCTCGACCGGGGTGTGGGCCAGCGCGAGCAGGTACACCACCGCCATCCCGAGGAGGCCGAGGACGGTGAGCAGGCGGCCGGCCCGGATGATCGGGCCGGCGGCGGGCAGCGGGGTCATTCGTCCACCACGGCGGAGAAAGCCAGCGTGCACAGCGTGACGAACACCACGTCGTAGGTCCCGAGGAGCCTAAGCCACCCCAGGACCTCGGTCAACGGACGGCCGCCCAGCAGCCGGGCCGTCACCTGCACCGCGCCGATCAGGGGCGGCACCATGAAGGGCAGGATCAGCACCGGGAGCATCAGCTCGGCGAACCGGGTGCGCACCACCATCGCGCTCAGGATGGTGCCCACCGCCACGAAGCCGATGGTCGCGAGCACCAGCGTCAGCACCACCCCGGGCAGCGCCGGGCCGAGCGGGACGTTGAAGAAGAGCACGAAGAGCGGGAGGGTGAGGGCTTCCACCAGGCCCACGAACGCGAGGTTGGCGAGGAACTTCCCCCAGTAGATCGCCCCCCGCGGCACCGGCGCCAGCAGCAGCGCGTCGATGGCCCCCTGCTCCTTCTCGATGATGAACGCCCGGTTCATCGCGACCACCGCCCCGAACGCCACCGTGATCCAGAGCGCGCTGGGCGCGAGGTCGGTGGTGGAGATGAGCGACTGGTCCCGCGAGAAGTTGAACACCAGCAGGGTGAGCACCGCGAACACGAACGCGGAGAGGAGTCCCGTCCGGGTCCGGAACTCGAGCCGGAGGTCCTTGCCGGCGATCGCGAGCGCGGAGCGGACCGCCTCAGGCATCCACCAGCTCCTGGTAGCCGGCGAGGAACTCCTCGAGCGAGGCCGGCCGGGGGCCGAGCTGCGCCCACTGCCCCCGGGCCAGCACCCCCACGTGCGTGGCGAAGCCCCAGGCCTCGGCGAGGTGGTGCGTGACGATCACCAGCCCGCGGCCGGCGGCGCGCTGGGCGGCGAGGAACCCGCGGAGCCGGGCCGCCGAGGGCACGTCGAGGCCGGTGAAGGGCTCGTCCAGGAGGAGGATGTCCGGCTCGTGCAGCAGCGCCCGCGCGATGGCCACCCGCTGCAGCATCCCGCGCGAGAGCTGCCGCACCGGGTCGTCGGCCCGGGCCGCGAGCCCGGCCTCCTCCAGCGCCCGGGACGCCCGGGCCGCGAGGTCGCCCAGTCCGTACAGCCGGCCGGTGAAGTGCAGGTTCTCGCGCGCGGTGAGGTCGTCGTACAGGAAGGACTGGTGGGAGAGCAGGCCCACCCGGCGGCGCGCCGCGGGGTCGCGGGGCGTGCGCCCGTCGGCCAGCCGGACCTCCCCCGTCGTGGGCCGCATCAGCCCCGCGAGGATCCGGAGGAGCGTCGTCTTCCCCGCGCCGTTCGGCCCCGCCACTGCCACCGCCTCCCCCGGGCCGAGCCGCAGGTCCACGCCGCGCAGCGCCCGCTGGGCGCCGAAGGCGCGGGTGATGCCGCGGGCCTCGAGCAGCGGGGCCTCAGGCGGCATCGATGCGCGCGGCCAGGTCGTCGAGGTCGAACGGCTTGAGGAGGTAGCCCACGTAGGGCAGGCCGAGCACCGCGAGCTGGGGCTCGATGCTGGCGTAGGCGGTGGTCACGATCACCGGAAGCCCCGGCCGGCGCGCCACGATCTGCCGGAGCAGGGCCACGCCGTCGGTGTCCGGGAGGCGCATGTCCAGCACCAGCACGTCGGGCCGCTGCGCCTCGAGCTGCGCCAGGCCCTCCCCCCCGGTGGCGGCGAACGCCATCCGGTAGCGCCCCGCGAAGTAGCGCTCGTAGCTGATGCGGAGCGCCGGCTCGTCCTCGACGAAGAGGACCCGGCGGGCGGGGTCGGGCATGGGGGAAGCATACCGCCGCCCCGGCCCGGGCGCACGCCCGCGTTCAGCCCTCGAACTCGAACAGGTCGTCCAGCTTCGTCAGCACCAGGAGGAAGCGCAGCTCCTCGCTGGTCGCCCGGAGCGCCACCCGCAGGCGCCGCTCCGCGGCGCGGCGCTGCACCAGCATCAGGGCGCCCAGGCCGGCGGAGTCCACGTGCCGGGTGCGGGCGAGGTTGATCACCAGGCGGCCGCTGCCCTCGGGCAGCGTGTCGAGCAGGTCGAGTCCGGCCTGGCGGAACGTGGCGCGCGTCTCGAGCCCGAGGCTCGGGGGCGCCTGGAGCTCGCGCTCCGTAAGTTGGGTGGTGACCATCGCATCCTCCGCTGTGGTCACCCGACAAGACAAGAGCGCAGCGCTTCGCCACGCCCTGCCGGTCGAAGTCGCCGCGCTCGTCGCGCGCTCTTCCACCTTCGGCACCGAGCTATCTCATCGCCGGCTGAGCCGGTCGCTGAGACCTCTAGTTTTGCGGCCCCGGGTCGCCCCGGGTGTGCTCTTATCGGGCGGTCGGTTCAGTTGTCGTGGAGGCCCCTCTTGGCCTCCGCCTGCCGGAGAAGCGAGAGCGGTGCCAGCGCCGGGAGGTGGGCCCGGCGCAACGACTTCCGGGACTGCCGCGACACCGTCCCGAGCCCCGGGACGCACTGCGGAACGCCGGGAGGGGGGCGGAAAACGGGGAGCGGGGAGCAGGGAGCGGGGAGCGGGTCGGCGGTCGACGGCGTTGGCGCGCCATCCGGTTCCGAGGTAGTCTAGGGGAAGTTGATTGGAGCACACCCGCTCCCCGCTCCCCGTTCCCCGCTCCCCGCCATGTCCGACCAGCTCGCCACGCTGCTGTCCGAACAGCGGCGATTCCCGCCGCCCCCGGCGTTCGCCGCGGCGGCCCAGGCCGGCCCGGAACTCTACGCCGCCGCGGCCCGGGACCGGCTCGCCTTCTGGGAGGAGCAGGCCCGGGCCCTGGACTGGATGCGGCCCTGGGACACCGTGCTCGAGTGGACCCCGCCCCACGCCAGGTGGTTCACCGGCGGCCGGCTCAACGCCGCGGTCAACTGCCTCGACCGCCACCTCGACGGGCCGCGCCGGAACAAGGCGGCCCTGGTCTGGGAGGGAGAGCCGGGCGAGCGCCGGGTCCTCACCTACTGGGACCTCGCCCGCGAGGTGGGCCGCTGCGCCAACGCGCTCCGCGGCCTCGGCGTGCGGAAGGGCGACCGCGTGGCGATCTACCTCCCGCTGATCCCGGAGGCGGTCGTCGCGATGCTGGCCTGCGCCCGGATCGGCGCGGTCCACTCCGTGGTCTTCGGCGGGTTCTCCGCCGAGGCGCTCCGGGACCGGGTGAACGATGCCGAGGCGGTGGCGGTGATCACCGCCGACGGCGGCTACCGGCGCGGCCAGGTGGTGCCGCTCAAGCGGATGGCGGACGAGGCGCTGGCCGAGTGCCCCTCCGTCCGCCACGTGATCGTGGTCCGCCGGGTGGGCGACCGCGAGGGGGACGAGAGCTTCGTCCGCGTCCGCGAGGGTCGCGACCACTGGTGGCACCGCCTGCTCGAGGACCAGCCGGCCGCGGCCGAGCCGGAGGCGATGGAGAGCGAGGACCTGCTCTTCATCCTCTATACCAGCGGCACCACCGGCAAGCCGAAGGGGATCGTCCACACCACCGGCGGGTACCTCACCCAGGCCGCCGCCACCACGAAGTACGTCTTCGACCTGCGGGACGAGGACGTCTTCTGGTGCACCGCCGACATCGGGTGGGTCACCGGCCACTCCTACGTGGTGTACGGCCCCCTCGCCAACGGCGCCACGGTGCTGCTCTACGAGGGCGCGCCCGACTGGCCCGAGCGCGACCGCTTCTGGGCCCTGGTCGAGCACCACGGCGTCACCGTCTTCTACACCGCCCCGACCGCCATCCGGGCCTTCATGAAGTGGGGCCCGCAGCACCCCGCCCGCCACGACCTGTCCACCCTCCGCCTCCTCGGCAGTGTCGGCGAGCCGATCAACCCCGAGGCCTGGATCTGGTACCGCGAGCACGTGGGCGGGGCCCGCTGCCCCGTCGTCGACACCTGGTGGCAGACCGAGACCGGCGGAATCATGATCACCCCGCTCCCCGGGGTCACCACCACCAAGCCCGGGTCCGCCACCCTGCCCTTCCCCGGGATCGTGGCCGAGCTGGTGGACCAGCAGGGCCGGCCGATGGAGCGGGGCGGCGGGCTGCTCACCCTCACCGAGCCCTGGCCCGGGATGCTTCGCACCATCTGGCGGGACGACGAGCGCTACCGCGAGACCTACTGGAGCCGGTTTCCCGGCCGCTACTTCGCCGGCGACGGCGCCAAGCTCGACGAGGACGGCTACTGGTGGATCCTCGGCCGGGTGGACGACGTGCTCAACGTGGCCGGGCACCGCATCGGCACGATGGAGGTGGAAAGCGCCCTGGTGGACCACCCCGCGGTGGCGGAGGCGGCCGTGGTGGGCCGGGCCCACGACCTCAAGGGCCAGGCCATCGCGGCGTTCGTGATCCTGAAGGAGGGGAACACCCCCTCCCACGACGTGAAGGAGGAGCTGCGCGAGCACGTCGTGCGGAAGATCGGCGCCATCGCGCGCCCCGACGACATCCTCTTCACCGCTGACGTGCCCAAGACCCGGAGCGGCAAGATCATGCGCCGGCTGCTGCGCGACATCGCCGAGGGTCGCGCCCTGGGGGACACCACCACCCTCGCCGACCCCAACGTCGTGGCCCGGCTCAAGGACCAGTACGGGGAGGAGGAGTGAGTCGCGGCTAGAACTGGATCTGCGCCCCCAGCTCCACCACCCGCCCCGGGGGCAGCCCGAAGAATGCCGTGGCCGAGCGGGCGTTGCGGGTGAGGATGGCGAAGATCCGCTTCCGCCAGCGCGCCATCGTGCGCCGCGGCGTGATGATGAGCGTCTCCCGCCCGAGGTAGAAGCTGGTTTCCGGCAGCTTCACCTCGAGCCCGTGCTCGGTCAGGCTCCGCAGCAGCGCCGGCACGTCCGGCGTCTCCATGAACCCGTACCGCGCCACCACCTGGTGGAACCCCTGCCCCAGGTCCCGGAGCGACTCGCGGTCGGCCTCCGGCACCCGCGGCACCGCCTCGGTCATCACCGACATCAGCAGCACCCGCTCGTGGAGCACCTTGTTGTGCTTGAGGTGATGCAGCATCACGGCCGGGATCCCCTCCGGGTCCCCGGTCATGAACACCGCGGTGCCCGGCACCCGGGTGGGCGGGTTCCGGCGGATGTCCTCCAGGAAGAGGTCCACCGGGAGCGTGTTGCGCCGCATGATGTCGGCGAGCAGCGCGCGGCCGCGCTTCCAGGTGGCCATCAGGGTGAAGGCGCCCGCCGCGATCACCAGCGGGAACCAGCCGCCGTCCGGGATCTTGTGGATGTTCGCCGCGAAGAGCGGGACGTCCACTGCCAGGAAGAGCAGCGTGATGCCTCCCGCGGCCGCGGCCCCCCAGCCCCAGGTGACCCGCATCAGCCGGTGGAAGAGGAGGGCCGTGATCACCATCGTGAGGGTCACCGCGATCCCGTACGCCGCCGCCAGGTCCCCGGAGGTGCGGAAGCCCGCGACCAGCGCGAGGCAGCCGACGGCCAGCGCCCGGTTCACTTCCGGCATGTAGATCTGCCCGTACTGGGTCTCGGAGGTGTGCACCACGGTGAGCCGGGGACAGAGCCCGAGCTGGATCGCCTGCCGGGTGAGGGAGTAGGCGCCGGAGATGAGCGCCTGCGAGGCCACGATCGCCGCGAGGGTGCCGATCGCGATCATCGGGTAGAGCGCCCAGCGCGGGGCCAGCGCGAAGAAGGGGTTTCGCACCGCCTCGGGGTGCTCCAGCAGCCACGCCCCCTGCCCGAAGTAGTTGAGCAGCAGCGCCGGCAGCACCGCGCCGAACCAGGCCAGCCGGATCGGCCGGCGGCCGAAGTGGCCCATGTCGGCGTAGAGGGCCTCGCCGCCGGTCACCACCAGCACCACGGCGCCGAGCACCACGAATCCCGCCATCCCGTGCTCGGCGAAGAAGCGCACCGCGTGGCCCGGCCACACCGCGCCGAGGACCCCCGGGTGGGCCACGATGCCGCGGATGCCGAGCAGCGCGATCGCGACGAACCAGACCGCCGTGATCGGACCGAAGAGCCGGCCCACGCGTTCGGTGCCCCGCTTCTGCATCCAGAACAGCAGCACCAGCACCCCGGCCGCGAGCCAGGGAACCAGCGGCGCGATGCCCGGGGTCGCCAGCTCGAGGCCCTCCATCGCGCCGAGCACCGAGATGGCCGGCGTGATGAGGCCGTCCCCGTAGAGCAGCGCCGCGCCGAAGAGACCCGCCGCCGTCACCGCCCCGAGCCGGCCCCGGTGCGACTCGGGCCCCACCAGCGCGAGCAGGGCCAGGATGCCGCCCTCCCCGTGGTTGTCGGCCCGGAGGATGAACCCGATGTACTTGACCGAGATGACCAGCGTCAGCGCCCAGAAGACCAGCGACAGCACCCCGAGCACGTCGGCCGGGTTGGGCGCCAGGCCGATGTGGCCCGAGAACGCCTCCTTGAGCGCGTAGAGGGGACTGGTGCCGATGTCGCCGTAGACCACCCCGAGCGCGCCGAACGACAGCGCGGCCAGCGCTCGGCCGCGCGGGGCGGCGGCGCCGGGGGGCGCGCTCACGCGGCGGCGCGCATCAAGGCGTGGCGGGCGCGGTCGGCGCCGGGGGCGCGGCGGGAGCCAGCGAGTCCGCGAGTGCGCGGAGCCGGTCGTAGGGCTGGTTCCCCGGGTAGAGCTTGCCCCCGATGAGGAAGGTCGGCGTCGAGTTGACCCCGAGCCGGCTCCCCTCGAGGTAGCTCGCCTCGATCCGCCCGGCGTGGCGCTGGCTGTCCATGCAGTCGTTCCACGCGCCCACGTCCAGCCCCAGGGCGCGTGCCATCCCGCGGAAGGCGCCGGTCGGGTTGCCCGGCCGGGCCCATTGGGCCTGGGCCTGGAAGATCGCGTCCTGCATCTCCCAGAACCGGCCCTGGTCGGCGGCGCAGGCCGCCGCGTGGGCGGCGGTGCGCGAGTGCGGGTTGTTCTGCAGCGGGAAGTCGCGGAACACCCAGCGGACGCGGCCCGCGTCCACCAGCCGGCTCCGCACGTCGGGGAACTGCACCGCGCTGAACGCGGCGCAGTGCGGGCAGGTGTAGTCGGCGTACTCGACGATCTCCACCGGGGCCGCGTCGGAGCCGAGCACGTAGCCGCGGAAGCCGGCGGTGTCCGCCGGGAGCAGCGCCGCGTCCACCGGGGTGCCCGCGGTGCCGCGCCGGGTGCTCTGCCACAGCGCCAGCCCGCCCGCCGCCGCGATGGCCACGAGCACCATCAGGAACCTGCCCGAGCCGCCCGCCTTCGCCGCCATCAGTCCTCCTCCGCGTCGTCGTCGAGGAAGGAGACCTCCGAACGCCGCGCCTCGTCCACCAGCCGGCGCGACTCGGCGATCTCCGGGGTGTCGTACGTGATGCGCACCTCGTAGTGGAACAGCTCCGAGCGCACGTCGCCCAGCAGCTTGAGCAGCTCCGGCGCCCCCTGCAGCAGGGCGCCCCGCCGGTCCAGCTCGGCGATCCGTCGCGCCACCTCCCGCAGCAGCTCCTCGAGCCGCCGGGCGCGGTCCGCCCCGTAGATCTGCTCGTGGTCGTCGCTCATCCGGTGCCGTCCCGACCCAAATGTACATCGCCCCCGCCGGCGCGGGCCCCGATTGCCGCGAAGGCCCATCAAGTCTATATTGGGGGCGCAGTTGCAGGCACGGTCTCCCACAAGGACGCTAGATGGCCCGAAAGAAAGCTCAGCCGCGTCAACAGCCGACCAATCCCTCGTCGTTCGACCAGGCCCGGGACGAACTCTTCAGCCACATCCTCCGATGCGGCGTGATCGAGGCCGAACCGCCGCACCAGAAGGACTGGTTCGACGACACGATGCAGTACATCGCCGAGCGGTACACCGACCTGCCCGAGGAGTCGCTCGGCCAGATCCGGCTCCTGGGCGAGCGATACTGCCAGCCGGTGGTCCGCCGCCCGGAGGCGGTCGGATCGACGCCCTGAGTGCCCGATGAGTCGCGACGCCCCGCTTCCCGCGGGGCGTCGTGCATCGGGGCCCCCGCCTCAGTCCGGGACCAGCCGCAGTTCGTGGGTGACCCGGATGTCCTGCCGGAGGGAGTGGACCACGGAGCAGTACTTCTCCATCGAGAGCTCCACCGCGCGCCGGGCCTTCGCCTCCTCCGCCTCCCCGCCCTCCAGGACGAAGACCAGCCGCACCTCGGTGTAGTACCGCGGGTGCTCCTCCCGCCGGGTGCCCTCGGCCTCGACCCGGAACCGCGCCGGGAGCGCCCGCATCTTCTCCAGGATGCTCACCACGTCGGCCCCGGTGCAGGCGGCGAGCATCGCCAGCAGGCCCGCCATCGGCCCGGGCGCCTCGAGCCCGTCGCCGTCGACCAGGATCGGCGGGCGCCCCGCCTCGCCACCCCGGAAGCGGAGCCCGCCGGTCCACTCCAGCGCCACCTGCTTCACCTCGCCCGCCATGCGGCCTCCGCTCCGGTTCAGGTCCCGACGGGACGGCGGGCCCCCCGTGCCTGCGCGTAGTCCCAGATGGCGTACATCGCGATGCCCGCCGTGGCCCAGGCCATCGGCCGGAGCAGTTCCGAGCCGGTGACGAAGGCGAGCAGGGTCAGGTTCTGGGCCAGGGTGACCGCCTTCCCGCCGGCGCGGGCGGGAATGCTGCTCGGGCGGCCGCCGTGGAGGGTCGCCACGAAGGCGAACGCCGCCACGATGTCGCGGAGGAGCACGCCGGCGATCTCGTAGGGCTCGAGCCGGCCGGAGACCAGCACGACCCAGAAGGCGGCGGCCATGAACAGCTTGTCGGCCACCGGGTCGAGGAAGACGCCCAGCCGCGAGGGCCCGAACCGCCGGGCGATCAGGCCGTCCAGCAGGTCGCTCCCCGCCGCGAGCGCCAGGATGAGGAAGCGCCACCGGGCGTCCTCCACCAGCACGAACGCGGCGGCGAGCGGGAGCCGGAGCGCCGTCAGCGCGTCCGCTGCTCCCCACGCCTTCGCTTGTCGCTCCCCGAGGCTCGCACTAGCTTCGACCATTCCGCCCCCCGCGGCGGGCGGCGCGGACGCGCTCCGCACCGGTCCCCCCCAAACAGACCCCCGCGCGGCGGGCCATCGAAGCGATGAGCGACTGGAGCCACTGGGTGCAGGAGTTCTCCGGCCTGAACGGCGACCGCCTGGTCGACCCGGCGGCGCTGGCCGCCGCCGCCGTGGCCGCCGCGGCCGCCATCGGCCTGGCGCCCCATGGGCCGCCGCTCGCCCGGTCCGGGCCGGAGGGGGTGGACGTCCTGCTGGCGGGGCACGGCGGGCACATCGCCCTCCACGCGATTCCCTCCCGCGGCGCCTGCCTCGCCGACGTCGCCACCCGCCAGCCGCTGGCGGCCGCCCGCGCCGGCGAGATCCTCGCGCGCCGGCTGGGGGCGCGCTAGCCGACGCCGCGGCGGGCGCTCAGTCCCGCGCGCCGCCGCCGAGGGGGCGGCGCTCGAGCAGGAGGAGTGTCGCCGCCACCAGCCCCGCCCCGTACAGCCCGGCGTGCAGGGCGTCGGCCGCATCCAGTCCGGCGCCCAGCCGGTGCATCGGCGGGAGCACCGCGTGCAGCCACCGGAGCGCCGCCCAGAGATCCACGCCGCGCCCGAGCAGGTCGGCGACGGTGTTCTGGAAGACGTGGATGAGGAGGGCCGCGAGCCAGTCGCGCGGGCCCGAGGTGCCCGCCGTGGAGAGGAAGAAGACCGTCCCGCCCAGCAGCAGGTAGGTGAGGGCCAGCTGTCCCACCAGCCCGGGATCGAGGCCGGACTCCCCGGTGCGGGCCAGCACGGCCAGACCCGTCGAGGCCACGGCGGCCAGCACCAGCGCGAAGCCCAGCAGCCACCGCACCAGGTAGAAGAGCGCCGGCCGGACCGGGCGGGCGAAGTAGAACCGGTAGTAGCCCTCCACCCGGTCGGTGCGGACGATCTCCCCGGTCGCCACCAGCACCAGCGGCCACCCCACCTGCTGGAGGTAGCCGGCCAGCAGGGTCGCGCCGCCCGCCTCCAGGGCCGCGCCGGGCAGCTTCCACACCAGCACGGCGAAGAAGCCCGAGATGATGGCCGCCACCAGGCCCGGCCCGCGCAGCACGTCGCGCGCCTGCCACCCGAGATACGCCGCCGGGTAGCCGCTCATCCTTCGCCCACCGCCTCGCGGAACGCCGCCTCGAGCCGGCTCCGCTCCGGGTACCACGCCTCCACCACCGCGCCGGCCTCGAGCAGCACCCGGAGTGCTGCCGACAGCTCGGCCGCCTCGCCCCGGACCCGCACCTCGATCCCGCCGCTCCCGACCGGCTCCGCCCCCGGGAAGGCGATGGCGAGGGCCGGGTGTGGTGCCGCGAGGCGCAGGCGCCGCCACCCGCCCGTGGGGCCGGCGCCCGGTTCCGCCACCCGCTCGAGCCGGCCCCGGTGCAGGATCGCGACCCGGTCGGCCACCCGCTCCAGCTCGTCCAGGTTGTGGGAGGCCACCACGATCACCCGGCCCGGGCGCCGCTCCTCCCGCACCACGTCGCGGAAGCGCTGGGTCCAGAGCGGGTCGAGGCCGTGGGTCGGCTCGTCCAGGATGAGCAGGGCGTGGTCGGCCAGGAGCGCCTGGGCCAGCCCCAGCCGCTGCAGGGTCCCCTTGGAGAGCTGCCGCACCTGCTTGCCGGCGTGCTCCTCGAGCCCCAGCCGCTCGATCGCCGCCGCGACCCGCCGCGCCCGCTCGCGGCCCGGCATGCCCGAGAGCACCGCGGCCCGCGCCAGGGCATCCGCGGCACGCCACCGCCCGGGGAGGGCCACCAGCTCGGGGAGGTAGCCCGCGCCGCGGGCCCGCACCCAGGCCCGGGGCGCCCGGCCGTCGATCGCCACCCGGCCGGCGCTCGGGTCGAGGAAGCCGAGGAGCAGCGAGATGAGCGTGGACTTCCCGGCGCCGTTCGGCCCGGCGATCCCCAGCACCTCCCCGTCCGGGATGGCGAGGGTCACGCCGGTGAGCGCCTCCACGGCGCGGCGCCGGAGCGGGCTCCGGTAGGTCTTGCCCAGCCCGTCGAGCGTGATCAATGGATGATGCGGAGGACCCCGGCCTCGGCGCTGCCGCGGATGAACGCCTCCGCGTCGGTGACCGGGATGATCACCCCGGTCTCCGCCCGGCCCTTCCGCGCCAGCCCCGCCATGAACTCGGTCAGCGTGCAGTCGGACCACTCCCGGTCCGCCGCCTTCATCTGCAGCAGGATCTCCTCCCAGCTGCCCCGGAAGAGCCGGCCCGCGAGCGTCGCCACCAGGTGGGTGTCGGCCGCGGCCGCGCGCTTCTGCATCGCCTGCAGCTCCTGGTGCATCGCCCCGAAGAGCTCGAGCTGGCTCGGGTCCCGGACCGTGCCGTCGGGCTGCTGCGCCTCGACCTCCGCCAGCAGCAGGTCCACCGGGTCCGGCTCCGCCGCCACCTCGCCCAGTCGGTGGAGCCAGGGCTGCAGCTCGGGGTCGTCGTCGGGGAGCCGGTAGGTCGCCTTCCGGAGCTCGATGTAGCGCCACAGCCCGAGCTCGTCGTAGTGGTCCTCCGGGCTGGTGCGCTCCAGGTGGTGCAGGGCCGCCTCGCTCTCCCCCCGGTCGTAGAGCAGGTTGGCCAGGTAGATGCGGGCCTCGGTGAAGTCCGGATCCACCTCGAGCGCGCGCCGCAGCCAGTAGAGCGCGTTCGCCTCCCGTCCCAGCCGGTGTGCCGCGTAGCCCACGCACGCCGAGGCGTCCGGGGAGTCCGGCTGCGCCTGGATCGCGTACTCGAAGTAGCGGTGCGCCTGCGCCAGCAGGCCCTCGCGGAAGAGCGCCCGCCCCACCTGCAGCATCAGCTCGTGGTCGTCCTTGAAGCCGAGCTCGAGGATCCGGTCGAAGATCCCGAGCGCCGTCTCCCGGTGGCCGAACTTGAGCAGCGACTCGCCCAGGCCCGCCAGCGCGTCCTCGTGGTCGGGATCCAGGGACGATGCCCGCTCGAAGCCGCGCCGCGCCCAGGCGAATTCCTCCCGGGCCAGGTGCGCGTAGGCGAGCCCGACCAGCAGGTCCACGTTGTTGGGGTAGAGGCTCAGCCCTTCCCGGAGGATCCCGAGGGCTTCGTCGTAGCGTCCTTCATTGTAGAGCTGGTGGGCATTCTCGTCGTACTCGTCGGAGCTCAGGAAGCGATCCGACATCCGGGAAGCCTCCGGCAGGCGGGTTGTGCACAAACGTAAGAAATGTGGGCAACCCCGGCAAGACCAAGAAGACCAACGAGTTTGGTGTGTGGATTGTCATCGCGGACTGGAGTTGTCCTCAGTCCGCGCCGCACCCTGCCTGCACGAGGGCGACGTGGGCCGCCCGGGTGAGCCGGATTCGGGCGAGCACGCGGTCGCCGTCGGTCGCCGTCGTGACGGTCTCGAGATGGCGCTCCCAGGCGGCCGGCAGCGGGCCGTCGCCCCACGCCAGCGTCCGGCCCTCGTCCCCCACGGTGCGCGCCGCCAGCCGGCCGCGGCCGGTGTCGAGGGAATCGTCCCGCGCGATGACGCGGTGGGCGGGGCCGTGCGGGAGGAAGTCCTCGAGCAGCGGGCCCAGGTCCATCACGGCCGCCACCTCGTCCGGGATGAACGGGCGCGCCGACTCGTGCCAGGTGCCCGCGGAATCGAGGACGCCGCGCCAGCGTCCGCCCAGGAGTCCGCTGGCGTCGGGCGCCGCCTCGCCCTCGGGCGCCCGCACCCGGAGGACGAGCGAGTCGTACCACGCCTCGATCGCGAGCCCGCCCGCGGCCGGCGACACCGCGAGGAGGAGGCGCCCCTCGCGCTCCACCGTGACCTCCCGGCGGCGCCCGCCCGCCTCGCTCCGCGTGGTGGCGAGCACCCGCTCGGCGTAGGCGAAACAACCGGAGGCCGCCCCGTACCGCGGGACGGCCTCCGGTTCCTGCGCCGCCAGCCCGGCGCCCCCGAGCGCGCCCGTGAGCGCGAGGAGGACCGCCCGCCTCACTCCGCGCCGAGGAACGGGTAGCGCCAGTCGTGCGGCGCGACGAACGTCTCCTTGATCGTCCGCGGCGACACCCAGCGTACCAGGTTGAGGATCGAGCCTGCCTTGTCGTTGGTGCCGCTGGCCCGCGCCCCGCCGAAGGGCTGCTGGCCCACCACGGCACCGGTGGGCTTGTCGTTCACGTAGTAGTTCCCCGCCGCCTGGCGGAGCGCCCGGTCGGCGGTGGCGAGCGCGGCGCGGTCCCGGGCGAAGACCGCCCCGGTGAGCGCGTAGGGGCTGGTCCGGTCCACCAGCTGGAGCGTCGCCTCCCACTCCCGCTCCGGGTAGACGTACGCCGTCAGCACCGGCCCGAACAGCTCCTCGCACATGAGCGTGTGCGCCGGGTCCTCGCTCCGGATCAGCGTGGGCTCGACGAAGAACCCGGTGGCGTCGTCCGTTCCGCCGCCCGCGACGATCTCGAGCGCGGGATCCTTTCGCGCGGCGTCGAGGTAGCCCTTGAGCTTGGTGAACGACTTCCGGTCGATCACCGCGCCCATGAAGTTGCGGAAGTCGCCGGTGTCGCCCATCCGGAGCTCGGCGATCATCGCCGCGAGCCGGTCCCGCACCTCGGGCCAGAGGTTCGCCGGGACGTAGGCGCGGCTGGCGGCGGAGCACTTCTGTCCCTGGTACTCGAAGGCGCCGCGGAGGAGGGCCACCGCCAGCGCCTGCGGGTCGGCGCTCGCGTGCGCCACCACGAAGTCCTTGCCCCCGGTCTCCCCGACCAGCCGCGGGTAGCCGGCGTAGCCGTCGATGTTGGCGGCGACGCCCTTCCACAGCGAGTGGAACACCGCGGTGGAGCCGGTGAAGTGGATCCCCGCGAGGTGGCGGTCGGCGACGAGCCGGGCGGAGATGGCCGCCGAGTTCCCCGGGAGGAAGTTGATGACACCGGGCGGGAGCCCCGCCGCCTGCAGCACCCGGAAGACGTGCCAGTTGCTGAGCAGCGCGGTGGCCGCCGGCTTCCAGACCGCGACGTTGCCCATCAGCACCGGCGCCGTCGGCAGGTTGCCGCCGATCGCCGTGAAGTTGAAGGGCGTGATGGCGTAGACGAAGCCCTCGAGCGGCCGGTGGTCGAGCCGGTTCCACACCCCGGGCGAGGACACCGGCTGTTCCGCGTACAGCCGCTCGGCATAGTGGACGTTGAAACGCCAGAAGTCGATCAGCTCGCAGGCACTGTCGATCTCCGCCTGGTGGGCCGTCTTGCTCTGGCCCAGCATCGTGGCGGCGTTCACCGTGGGGCGCCACGGCCCGGCGAGGAGGTCCGCCGCCCGGAGCAGCACCGCCGCCCGGTCCTCGAATCGCGTCGCCGCCCACTCCCGCTGGGCCTCCACCGCGGTCGATACCGCCCGGGCGATGGTCTCCGGCGTCGCCTGGTGCGCCCGGGCGAGCACCCGCCGGTGCTCGTGGGGCGATACCACGTCCACCAGGTCGCCGGAGCGGACCTCTTCGCCTCCCACGACGCAGGGGATCTCGATGGGCTCGTCCCGCATCCGGGCGAGGGTCGCCTTGAGCGCGGCGCGCTCCGGGCTGCCGGGGGCGTAGGCGAGGACCGGCTCGTTGGCCGGGAGGGGAATGTTCGGGACGCTGCTCATCGGGACCACCGCGCTGGGGTGCTGGACCGGGGGCGGGATCGGGCCCGCCGGCGCGGAGGGGAGCTTAGGGCCGGCCGGTCCCCGGGGCAACCGCGGCCTGCACCGCCGGCGGCGGCGGCTCGGGACCGCCGAAGCGCGGCGTGGAGACCGGCGTGAGCCCGCGGGACTCGAGCGCGACCCGGCCCGCCGGGGAAAGGAGGAAGGCGACGAAGGCCGTCGCGTCCGCCGGGTTGGGGGCGGCGCGGGGCACGGTGGCGGCGTAGGCGATCGGGGCGCCGCGGATCATGATCGAGTCGCCGCCGCCGAGCTCCGCGCCGGGCAGCCGCACGACCGCGCGGGCGTACGACTCGGCGCGCGCCGGGTCGCTCAGGTCCACCGCCGCGCCAAGGGCGGCGTGGGGCAGCCCGCGCTCCACCGCGATGCTGCGGTACGACCAGGCGTAGTCCACCTCGCCCGCCTCGACCAGGGCAGTGAGTTCCGCCTCCTTCGGGCGCAGGTAGCGGGGCGGCATCGCCGCGAGGAGCCGCGCCGCGAGCCCCGGCTCCCCGGCCTCGAGCTCCGCCAGCTGGAGGACCATCAGCGTCCGGTAGCCATTGGGGTCCAGGGCCGGCTCCGCGCGCGCGGTCCGCACCCCCGGGGCCAGGAGTCCGCGCGCCCACGTCGCGGAGTCGAGCGCGGGGGCGTCGGGCCGCTGCAGGAGCACCATCGCGTTGGTGGCGAAGACGGCGTGCCACGCCGCGTGCGCCGGCTCGATCAGCTCCGCGAGCACCGCTTCGTCCGCCACCGCCAGCACGTCCGGGACCTTGCCCAGCTCGGTGAGCTTCCGCGCGGCCTCGAGACTGCCGCTGGATTCCTGCAGCACGCGCACCCCGGGGTGCGCGCGCTCGAAGGCGCGTGCCGCCGCGGCGATCGGCACCGCCAGCGAGCCCGCATTGTACACCGTGATCGAGCGGGGGGGCTCCCCGGCGCACCCGGGAAGCTGGCCCGCCAGCGCGGCCAGGAGTGCCGCCGACGCCCGGCCCGCGGCAGGTCGGTGGGCGCGAGTCTCGCGAGCGGGCATCGGCATCCCGGTGCGGGAGTGGAGGTGGCGCGTATATTACGGCACGCGCCGGGGCGCACGCCATCCCGGCCGCGACACCCCGACCCTCCACGAGATCGCTCCATGCGACGCCGCATCCTGCTTCCGCTCCTCCTCCTCGCGGCCGCCTGCCCCGGGTACGACAGCTACACCCCGCTCGCGCGCGACGCGGGCCAGGTGCCGGCCGACCGGTTCGCGGCCTACGGCACCGAGCAGGCGCAGGCCGTGGCGATCGGCCGCGAGTTCGCGATGGCCTACGTGGACGACACGCCCGAGGGCCGGGCCTCGCAGGCGGACGCCGCCATCGCCTTCGCGCGGCGCATGCCCGACGTCGCCGACGTCCAGGCGGACACCCTGGGGCACCGGCTGACCGTCACCTTCAGGAGCGGATGGGTGAAGGGCATCGTGCCGATCGACGACGGCAAGACCGGCGCCGAGACCCCGCACCTCCCGGGCGCCCGCACCCGCTGACGTGACCGACGTCGTCGAGGTCGCCGTCGCGGTGCCCGATCGGGCGCTGGCCGAGCGCCTCGCCGAGGTGCTGGTCACGGAGCGGCTCGCCGCCTGCGTGCAGGTCGGCGGTCCGGTCGCGAGCATCTACCGCTGGGAAGGGCGGGTGAAGCGGGCCGAGGAATGGACCTGCCGGGCCAAGACCACGCGGGCCGCGCTCCCCGCACTCGAGCGGCGGGTGCGGGCCCTCCACCCCTACCAGCTGCCGGAGGTCCTCGCCACCCCCGTCACCGGCGCCGCGGGGTACCTCGATTGGGTGCGCGCCGAAGTCGTCCTCCCCAGCCCGGACGGTGCCGGATGAAGCGTGGGACGGTCATCACCCTCGTGGTCGTCGCCCTGTTCGTGGGCCTGCTCGCCATCTCCACGCTCCGCGCCCAGCGGGCCGAATGCGACGTGTGCGTCGTATTCAACGGCACCCGGAACTGCGCCACCGCCAGCGCCGCGTCCGAGGACGAGGCGGCGGAGTCGGCCCAGCGCACCGCCTGCGGACCGCTCGCCAACGGCATGAACGAATCCATCGCGTGCAGCAACCGGCCGCCGGCCTCCCGGCAGTGCCGCACGCGGTGACCCGGCTTCGCTTCCCCCACCCCCTCGTCCTGCTCGTCGGCTGCGTCGTCCTCGCGGCCGCGCTCACGTGGGTCGTCCCGGCGGGCGAGTTCGCGCGCACCCAGGACGCCGCCAGCGGCCGCGAGGTGGTGGTCCCCGGCTCCTGGCGCTCCGTGCCCCCGGCGCCGGTCGGCCCGTTCGGCGCGCTGGTGGCCATCCCGCGCGGAATGGCCGACGCCGCCGAAGTCATCTTCCTGGTCTTCCTCGTGGGCGGCGGGTTCATGGTGGTGGAGGCCACCGGCGCCCTGGGCCCGCTGGTGGCGGCCCTCGCGCGGCGGCTCGCCCGCCGCGAGCTGCTGGTCATCCCCGCCTGCTCGCTCGCCTTCGGCCTGGGCGGCGTGCTGATCCAGATGCAGGAAGAGCTGGTCGCCTTCGCCCCGGTGCTCCTCCTCCTCACCCGCCGGCTCGGCCTCGATCGCGTCACGGCCGCCGCGATGAGCATCGGGGCCGCGGTCGTCGGCGCGGCCTTCAGCCCGATCGACCCGTTCCTGGTGGGCATCGCGCAGCAGGTGGCGGGCGTGCCGCTCCTCTCCGGCGCGGGGTTCCGCACGGCGGTGCTCCTGCCCGCGATGGCGCTCTGGATCGCCGGGACGATGCGCCACGCCGCGCGCCACCGGCCGGCGCCCGAGGCGGTGGAGGACGTCGCCGGCGCCGCCTCCGCCGGCTGGCGCCAGGCGGTGATCCTGGCGCTCGTCCTGGCGGCGTTCACCGCCTTCGTCGTCGGCGTCCTGCGCTGGGGCTGGGGCTTCAACGAGATGTCGGCGACCTTCCTCCTGATGGGCACCGCGGCGGGCCTCGTCGCCGGCCTCGGCCTCGGCGGCACGGCCGAGGCCTTCGTGACCGGCTTCCGCTCGATGGCCTACGCGGCCCTGCTGGTCGGCTTCGCGCGGGCCATCTTCGTCGTCCTCGGCGACGGCCACGTGGTGGATACCATCGTCCAGGGACTCTTCACCCCGCTGGCCCACCTGCCCGTGGCGGTCTCCGCGGTGGGGATGATGGCGATGCACGCGCTGCTCCACCTCCCGGTGCCGAGCACCAGCGGCCAGGCGGTGCTCACGATGCCGATCCTTGCCCCGCTGGCCGACCTGCTCGGGATGTCGCGCCAGGTGGCGATCCTGGCCTACCAGTACGGCGCCGGCCTGGCCGACACGGTGAACCCCACCAACGGCGCCCTGCTCGCCATGGTGGCGGCCCTCGGCGTACCCTTCGGGCGGTGGCTCCGATTTGCCATTCCATTGGCCGGCCTGCTGTTCGCCCTGGGCGCCGTGGCCATCCTGGCGGCCCTGGCAGTCGGGCTCGCCTGACCCTGCCCCGCCGGCGGGACAGCCTGCCCTCCCGGCGCGGCAGTCGGGGCGTTCCGCGCCGCGACGGCGGAAACCCGACCGGAGCGGTAAGCGTTTGTCCCGGCACGGGCAGGGTGGGGTCGCCCCGGGGGGGTAGCGGGTTGGCACTCTTGTTGCTATTCCGGGAACCGTGAGTGGGGCCGGCCAGGCCGGTCCCAGGGAGGAACGATGGAAGATCCGGTCATTCGCGAGGCGGAACAGGACGAGGAGTTTTCGGCCTGGTTCGACGACCTGCTCCGGGCCGAGGGCCTCGAGTCGGGCGAACCCGTCGCCGTGGACGACCATTGGCTGGTCCTGACCGACGAAATCGGCGACTGGATCGGCGGACTGCGTTACACCGAGCGGGGCGGCGTGGCACACATGCTGGCCCTGATGGTACACCCCGGCCGGCGGCACCAGGGACACGCCCACCGGCTGCTCGAGGCCTTCGAGCGGCACGCGATCGACATCGGCGCCCACGTCCTCGAGTTCTGGATGCCCGAGGACGAGGCCGAAG
The DNA here is from genome assembly GCA_025924275.1 of Gemmatimonadales bacterium. Lineage (GTDB taxonomy): Bacteria > Gemmatimonadota > Gemmatimonadetes > Gemmatimonadales > GWC2-71-9 > JAICEH01. Next base: position 28,561 of record JAICEH010000001.1, read on the forward strand.
GGCTCTTCACCGGGCTGGGGTGGCGCCGGGTGCTGGACCGGCCCAACTACATCGGTGGGCGGACCTGGCACCTCCTGGAGAAGCGCCTGGCCGACTGACCCGGGCGCTCACGCCCGGCCGGTTCTTGCGTTACCTTGGCAGGGGGCCCCGGCTGGCGGGGCCCCCTGCAGGCGTTCCCCGACCAGGAGCCGCGATGGGACTGACCGACGCCGCCCGCCAGTTGTTCGAGCGCATCGAGGTCCTCCGCGATCTCGAGGGCGTCGTGAGCGGGCTGATGGCCCGGCACGAGGAGAAGCGCGAGCTCTGGTTCCCCGAGGACCTGCTCGGCGCCCCCGCCGGGACCGACCCCGACCGGCACGAGGATGAGCTTCGCGCCCGCGCCGCCGGCATCCCGGATCACGCGCGTGCGGCCCTGGCGCTCAACCTCCTCACCGAGGAGGGGCTGCCCCACTTCCACCGGGTCCTCGCCGTCCACCTCGGCCACGACAGCGTCTGGCGGGAATGGACCAACCTCTGGACCGCGGAGGAGGACCGGCACGGCGCCATCCTCTCCGCCTATGCCCGGACCACGCGCATCTTCGACCAGCGCCGGCTCGAGCAGCTCCAGTTCGAGTACCTGCGGCGTGGCTTCGACCCCCAGTGGGACCAGGACCCCTACCGGGTGTTCGTCTACACCACCCTCCAGGAGCGAGCCACCCAGCAGTCCCACGCGCAGACCGGCAAGGTCGTCGCGGAATACGAACCGCTGCTGGGCGAGGCCCTGAACCGGGTCGCCACCGAGGAGGCGCGCCACTTCACCTTCTACCGCACTGTCTTCGAGGAGGTCCTGCGGCGGGATCCCGACGGCGCGCTGCAGGCCGCTTCGCTGGTGATGCCGGCCATCGACATGCCGGCCGTGGCGATGCCCGGCTTCAAGGAGTTCGCCGAGGTGATCCGCCGGTCGGGGATCTACGGCCCGCGCGACTACCTCCGCATCGTGCAGGAGCAGATCCGCGCCTGGCGGGTCGAGACCCTCACCGGCCTGGGCGAGGCCGGCCGCCGCGCCCAGGAGCGGATCCTCGAGGTGCCCGACCGGCTCCGGCGCATCGCCGATCTGATGGAGACCCGGGCGCGGGCGCGCACCTTCCAGTTCGAGGTCGTCTTCAACCGTGAATTCGCGATGGAGTAGCGCGCTCCTCGCGCTCGGCCTGGCCGTCGCCTGCGGCGGCACGGAGTCGGGCGCGGGGGGCCGGGGGCGCGGTGCGCTGCCCCCCGGGGCCGTGGCCCGCGACACCGCCGACGCCGACGCCCGCCGCCTCGGAGCGGAGGGGCTGCGGGTGATGGACGACGTGATGGCCTACGGCTCCACCCGGCGGCGCACCCCCGCGTCCCTGCGCGAGGCGGGCATCGACAGCCTCACCCCGACCACTGCCCGCTGGATCGAGGCCGTGGACGGCCGGGCGGTCGTGTGGGTGGCGTTCCGCGACGCCGCGGGCCACGCCATCGTCGCCTGCGGGGTGGACCGCCAGTCGATCGAGGACCGTTCGCTCGCCGACGGGAGCTACGCCGCGCGCTGCCGCACCGCGGACGGCACCGTCGGCGAGCGCCGGGTCACCGAGGACCCGTGAGCGCGGTGCTCGCAGGGCTGCGACTGGCGGTGGCCGTCGCGGCGGGCTTCACCGGCGTCGTGGCCCTCACGCACTGGGCGGTGCGGCGCGGCCACCTCGCGCCCTTCGGCCCCCTCCCCCGCGCCATCCGGGGCCTGAGCGACCCGCTGCTCCGCCCCGTCGAGCGCCGCCTCCTCGGCTCGGGCGGCAATCCCCAGCAGGCCCCGCTCTGGCTCTTCCTCGGCGTGCTCGGCGGTGGGCTCCTCCTCATCGCGGTGGCCGGCTGGCTGCTCGGCGCCCTCGAGCGGCTCTGGTGGGCCGCGGGGGCCGGGCCGTGGGCCCTGGTCTACGTGGTGGTGGAGACGGCGATCAACCTGCTCATCGCCGCCCTCCTCGTGCGGGTGGTGGGGTCGTGGTTCGGCGTGGGCCGCGCGACGCGGTGGATGCGCCCCTTCTACGGCCTCACCGACTGGCTCGTCGAACCGATCCGCAAGCGGATGCCGCCCACCGGGATGTTCGACTGGAGCCCGCTCGTCGCCTGGCTGCTCCTCGTCCTCGCCCGCGCCATCCTGGTCGGCAAGGTCCTCTGATCGAAGCCGTCCCCGGCGGAGTCCGCCTCCACCTGCTGGTCCAGCCCCGCGCTTCCCGCACCGAGGTCACCGGCCCTCACGGCGGGCGGCTCCGCGTCCGGCTCGCCGCCCCACCGGTGGAGGGTGCGGCCAATGCCGAGCTGCTCGCCTTCCTGGCGAAGCGCCTCGGCGTGCCGCGGGCGGCGGTGACGATCGTGCGGGGCGCGTCCGGCCGGCGGAAGGTGGTGGAGGTGGCGGGTGTGGCGGTGGCGGCGGCGGCGGCGGCGCTGGAGGCGTGACTGGATGGCCGGAAGGCGGGTCCGCCCTCCCCCGTCCCGCCATCTGGCCATCCAGCCCGCACCCCGCTAGCCTTCCACGCACAACCGAGTTCCGTGGCGATTTGCGCTGATTGCGGCCACGTTAAACAAACCGCTAAAACGCCCGTGACCCAGCTTTCCCCCCATCCCGATCGCCC
>JAICEH010000002.1 GCA_025924275.1 Gemmatimonadales bacterium
GGCCCGCTCCCTGCTCCCCGCTCCCCGCTCCCCATTCACCCTCCCTTCACTTCCCCTCCGTTACCTTTCGGCCTCCCCGTCCTCCCCGGGGTCGCCGATGTCCGACCTGTTCACCCGCCGCCGCGTGGCCGTGGTCGCCGGGCTCCGGACGCCCTTCGCCCGGAGCGGGTCGGTCTTCGCCGACGTCACCGCCGTGCAGCTCAGCCGGTTCATCGGCCGCGAGATCCTCGCCCGCGCGGAGCTGGCCGGGTCCGAGGTGGACGAGGTCGTGTGGGGGCAGGTCATCCCCTCCGTGCTCGCCCCGAATACCGGGCGCGAGGTCAGCCTGCTCCCGCAGTTCCCCCGGACGGTCCCCGCCTACACCCTGAATCGCGCCTGCGCCTCGGCAGGGCAGGCCGTGACCAATGCCGCCGACCAGATCGCCCTGGGCCACGCCGACGTGATCCTGGCCGGCGGGGTCGAGTCCCTCTCCGACATCCCCATCCTCCACTCCCGGCGGATGAGCCGTCTGCTGGTCGAGGCGAGCAAGGCGAAGTCACCCGGCCAGCGGCTCGCCACCTTCGCCAGGGTCCGGCCCCGGGACCTGGTGCCCGTCTCCCCCGCGATCGCCGAGCCGAGCACCGGCGAGTCGATGGGACAGTCGGCGGAGAAGATGGCCAAGGAGAACGGCATCAGCCGGGAGGACCAGGACCGCTACGCCCTGATGAGCCACGAGCGGGCGGCGGCCGCCACCGCCGACGGCCGGCTCACGGCGGAGATCGCGCCGTGGCTCGAGGGCGCCGAACCGGTCACCGCCGACAATGGCATCCGCGCCGATTCGTCGCTGGAGAAGCTGGCGGCGCTCAAGCCGGTGTTCGACCGGAAGTACGGCAGCGTCACGGCGGGCAACAGTTCGCCCCTCACCGACGGCGCGGCCGCGGTGATCCTGATGGCCGAGGACAAGGCGCGGTCTCTCGGCTATGAGCCGCTCGCCTTCGTCCGGAGCTACGCCGTGGCCGCGGTGGACCCGGGCTGGCAGCTGCTGATGGGGCCCGCCTACGCGGTGCCCCGGGCCCTCACCCGCGCCGGCATCGGCTGGGCCGAGCTGGGCGCGGTGGAGATCCACGAGGCGTTCGCCGCCCAGGTGCTCTCCAACGTGCAGGCCTGGGCCTCGCGGGCGTGGGCCGAGCGGCTCGGCCTCCCCGGCCCCGTGGGCGAGGTGGACTGGGCCCGGACCAACCTGATGGGCGGCTCGATCGCGATCGGCCACCCGTTCGGCGCCACCGGCGCCCGCCTCGTCACCACCCTCGCGAACGAGATGAAGCGCCGCGACGTGCAGTACGGCCTCATTTCCGTCTGCGCCCAGGGCGGGATGGGATGGGCGATGGTGCTGGAGCGATAGCCATGCCCGCATTCACGACCGACGTCCGGGACGGCATCGCCGTCCTCACCTTCGACCTCCCCGGCGAGCCGGTCAACAAGCTCACCGCGGGCGTGAAGGCCGAGTTCGAGCAGGCCTTCTCCGCGCTCCTGGCCGACCCGTCGGTCCGGGCGGTCATCCTCGCCTCGGGCAAGCCCGACACGTTCATCGCCGGGGCCGACATCGAGGAATTCACCCGGCTCGAGACCCCGGCCCAGGCGGAGGCGCTCTCGCGCGGCGGGCAGGAGATGATCGCGCGGGTGGAGGCGAGCCCGAAGCCGGTCGTGGCGGCGATCCACGGGGCCTGCCTCGGCGGAGGGCTCGAACTGGCCCTCGCCTGCCATTGGCGCATCGCCACCGACCACCCCAAGACCCAGCTCGGCCTCCCGGAGGTGCAGCTCGGCATCCTCCCGGCGGCCGGCGGGTCCGTGCGGCTCCCGCGCCTGATCGGGCTCCGCGCCGCGCTCGACATCATCCTCGCCGGCAAGACCGAGCGCGCGGCGAAGGCCTTCCGGCTGGGCATCGTGGACGAGCTGGTCCACCCCGCCATCCTGCTCGACACCGCGCGGCGCGCTGCCGGACGGCTGCTCCGCGACGGCCGTCCCTCCCGCCCGCCCCGGGGCACCGGGCCGGCCGGGTGGTTCCTCGACCGGACGCCCCCGGGCCGGCGCATCGTATACGCCCAGGCCCGGAAGGGCGTGCTGGCGAGGACCGGGGGTCATTACCCTGCGCCCCTCGCCGCGCTCGAGGCGGTGGAGGCGGGTCTGGAGCAGGGGCCCCGGCGCGGCTTCGAGACCGAGCACCGCAGGTTCGGCGAGCTGGCGATGGGTGCGGTGTCGCGGGAACTGGTGCGGATCTTCTTCGCCACCACCGCGCTCAAGAAGGACGACGGCGGCTCGGGGGCCAGGCCCCTGCCGGTCGGCGTCCTCGGCGTGGTCGGCACCGGCTTCATGGGCGCGGGCATCGCGGGCACCGCGGTGGCCCAGGCCGCGGTCGAGGTCCGGCTCCGGGATGCCGCGCTCGACCGGGTGGCCTCGGGCCTCAAGGCGGCCCGGAAGCTCCTCGACGGCCGGCTGGAGCGCCGCCGCATCACGCGGCAGGAACACCAGCGGCTCGTGGCCCTGATGGGCGGCACCGCCGGCTGGGAAGGCTTTCGCCGCGCCGACCTCGTGATCGAGGCGGTGTTCGAGGACCTCGACGTCAAGCGGAAGGTGCTGGCGGAGGCGGAGGCCGGCGCGCCGCACGCGATCTTCGCGACCAACACCAGCACGATCCCGATCGGCCGCATCGCAGAGGGGGCGGGGCGGCCCGGGCGGGTCCTGGGGATGCACTTCTTCTCCCCGGTGGACCGCATGCCGCTGCTCGAGGTCATCCCGCACGCCGGCACCGACCCCGATGCCGTGGCGACCGCGCTCGCCTTCGGGCGCCGGATGGGGAAGACGGTGATCGTCGTGGCCGACCGGCCCGGGTTCTGGGTGAACCGGATCCTCTCGCCCTACCTGAACGAGGCGGGCCACCTCCTCGCGGAGGGGACGCCGATCGAGGCCATCGATGCGGCGATGACCCGGTTCGGCTTCCCCGTGGGGCCCGTGGCCCTGCTCGATGAGGTGGGCCTCGACGTGGGCGCCAAGGCCGGCGGCGTGATGCACGCGGCCTTCGGCGACCGGCTCCGGCCCGCGCCGGTGCTGGCCCGGATGCTCGAGGCCGGGCGCCAGGGGCGGAAGAACGGGAAGGGCTTCTACCGCTACGAGGGCGGGAAGAAGGCCGGCCCCGATCCGGCGGTGGCCGGGATCCTCGGCGTCCAGCCCCGGGCCGCCATCAGCGCGGAGACCATCCAGCAGCGGCTGCTCTACGCGATGCTCAACGAGGCGGCGATGGCGATGGGCGAAGGGGTGGTGCGCTCGGCGCGGGATGGCGACATGGGGGCGATCTTCGGCATCGGGTATCCCCCGTTCCGCGGCGGCCCCCTCCGCACCATCGACCACCTGGGGGCCACGCGCGTCCTGGATGTCCTCCGTGGGCTGGAGAACGTCTACGGCGCCCGCTTCACCCCGGCCCCGGCGCTGGTCGAGGTCGGGATGCGGAATGGCCGGTTCACGGACGAGGGCTGAGGTGTCCGTTCACCAGAGCGGCGCCGAGGGCGCCGGGGCTGGCCAGGTCGGCAGTCCTCTGCACCCCCGGCGTCCCTGCGGTGAGATCCCTTCAGGAGGAGTCACGATGAAGCGAGCGATGTTCGGAATGCTGCTGGCCGCCGCGATGGCGATGCCGGCACAAGCGCAGACCTTCCCGGTGGACGACCCGGTGCTCAAGCGGATGTGGGCCCTCGGGATGGACAGCTCCCGCGCGATGGACCTCGCCCAGGTGCTGAGCGACTCCATCGGCCCGCGGCTCACCGGCACCCCGGGGTACGACGCCTCGGTGCAGTGGCTCGTGGCCACCTACAAGGGCTGGGGCGTGGACGCCCGCGCCGAGCGCTACGGCACCTGGAAGGGCTGGCGCCGGGGGCCGACCCACCTCGACCTGGTGGCCCCGCGGGTCCGGAGCCTCGAGGCGATGATGCTCGCCTGGAGCCCGGGCACCAGGGGGAAGGCGGTGCAGGGAAAGGTCGTGATCCTGCCCGACCTGGCCGATTCGGCGGGGTACGCCGCCTGGCTCCCCTCGGTGAAGGGCGCGTTCGTGCTCGCCTCCGCCGCGAACGCGAGCTGCCGGCCCGCCGACAACTGGAAGGAGTTCGGTCAGACCGGCGCCGCCGACCGGGTCGCCGCGGAGCGGCGCGCGCAGGCCGAGGCCTGGACCGCCCGGCTCCGGAAGACGGGCTATGACAACCGCACCCTGGCGCCTGCGCTCGAGAAGGCGGGAGCGGCCGGCATCCTGACCAGCACCTGGACCGGAGGCTGGGGCGTCACCCGGATCTTCAACGCCCGGACCGCCACGACGCCCACCCTCGACCTCTCCTGCGAGGACTACGGCCTCCTCTGGCGCCTGGCCGAGAAGGGCCAGGGCCCCGTGGTGCGCCTCACCGCCGATGCGGAGTTCCTCGGGGACGTGCCCGTCGCCAATGCCATCGCCACCATCCGGGGCACGGAGAAGCCCGACGAGTACATCCTGCTCTCCGCCCACCTCGACTCGTGGGACGGCTCGTCCGGCGCCACCGACAACGGCACCGGCACCACCACGATGCTCGAGGCCCTCCGGATCCTCCGGCAGGCCTATCCCCGCCCGCGGCGGACCATCGTGGTCGGGCACTGGGGCGGTGAGGAGCAGGGGCTCATCGGGTCGCGGGCGTTCGCCGCGGACCACCCGGAGATCGTGCGCGGGCTGCACGTCCTCTTCAACCAGGACAACGGCACCGGCCGCATCCGCAACGTCTCGATGCAGGGCCTCACCGGCGCCGGCGGGGCGTTCGGGCGGTGGTTCGCGCGGCTCCCGGCGGAGGTGACCGACTCGGTGAACGTCGGCAACCCCGGGATGCCGTCGGGCGGCGGGACCGACAACGCCTCGTTCGTCTGCTACGGGGCGCCGGCCTTCGGGCTCGGCTCGCTCAATTGGGACTACTTCGGCTACACCTGGCACACCAACCGGGACACCTACGACAAGCTCGTCCCGGAGGACCTCAAGCGGAACGCGACCCTCACCGCGATGCTGGTGTACCTGGCCGATCAGGATGACGCGGCCATCCCGCGGGAGCGGCGGGTGATGCCGGTGAACCGCACCAGCGGCGAGCAGGCGCAGTGGCCGGAGTGCGGCACGCCGGCCCGGTCCTTCGCGGAGTGGACCCGGTAATTCACCGCGTCGGGTGCCGGGCGCGGAAGAGCGCCACCACGGCCGCGGTGAGGAGCGCCAGCGCGCCGAACTGATGCAGCGTGCCCCAGAACACCGGGTGTGCCGGCAGCCGGAGCACGGTGAGCGCCCCGAGCCCGAACTGGAGCAGGGCGATCCCGCCGAGCCACGCCGCCGAGCGACCGACCACGGGGTCCCGCCGCCAGCGGACGGCGAAGGCCAGCGCCAGCGCGGCCACCAGGAGCCCGAGCACGCGGTGGATGAACTGGACCGCCACCGGCTCGGCCGTGAGGTTGGCGAGGGCCGAGCCCGCGTCCCCCATCCCGGGCGGCACCCAGTGGCCGCCCATCGTGGGGAAGGTGTTGTAGAGGAACCCGGCCCGAAGGCCCGCCACGAACGCGCCGTACGCGATCTGCGCCACCAGCAGCGCCAGCACCGCCACCGCCCAGCGGTGGGCCGGCGAACGGTCCGCCGGACCCGGGGCCGGCACATCCCCGCGCCAGTGCCCGGCGCGCAGGCCGAGCGCAGTCCAGAGCGTCACGCCGAAGGTCGCGAACGCGAGCAGCAGATGGGCGGCGAGCCGGTAGTGGCTCACCCGGGGGTTTTCCACCAGCCCGCTCGCCACCATCAGCCAGCCCATCAGCCCCTGCAGCGCGCCGAGGCCGAGGATCAGGAGGAGCCGGGGGAGCAGCGGCCGCGCCACGCGCTTCGTCGCCAGGAACCAGGCGAACGGCACCACGAACGCCAGGCCGATCGCCCGTCCGAGGAACCGGTGGATCCACTCCCACCAGAAGATGGCCTTGAACTCCGGCAGCCCGAAGTGCGCGTTCTCCTCCCGGTACTGCGGCGTGGCGCGATACTTGTCGAAGAGGGCCTGCCAGTCGGCGTCGTGGAGCGGCGGGAAGCTCCCGCCCAGGAGGTCCCACTCGGTGATCGAGAGCCCGGAGCCGGTGAGCCGGGTGATGCCCCCCACCACCACCATCAGCGCGATGAGCGCGCACCCGGCGAGCAGCCAGTGGTGGACGGGACGGCTACGGGCATCGAGGGTCACGGGGGCGGAATCTAGTCATGCCCTGCGGAGGGGCGGAGGAGGTGCGATCCTCTCCGGCGCTGCGGGGGAATGACAACGCGGACGGCCACCCGGAAGCGGCCGCCCGCGCGCCCGGCCAGGCCGGGTATGTCCCGCGTGTCTCCCTAGTGCAGGTGCCCCGCCGCGAGGTCGGCACTCGGGGTCCCCTGCCACGTCTCCCAGGTCAGCCCGCACCGCTCGGTGAAGTACGGCTCCGGGTGCCCTTCCCGCGACAGCAGGTCGTGCAGCATCTCGTGCCGCACCACCATCTCGTGCTCCAGGTAGCCCCCGGCGATCGTGATCGTCCGGCGCTCCCCCCGCTTGACCCAGAGCCCGACCTTTTCCCCCACCTCGGTGGAGAACGAACTCACCCCCGGCACCACGAACCACTCCACCCGGCCGAAGCTGCCGCCCAGCCCGGCACACGATTCCGTCGCCTCCCACCAGGCGAGGTACGACTCGGGGGCCTCCATCGGGACCGCCCCCGGAGGGAGGGACTCCACCGGGCCGGTGGTACTGCACGAGGTCGCCAGCGCCACCAGGGCTGGCAGCGCCGCGCCGCGCACCGCGTCGTCGACCCACGTCGGCATCCCGGCCATCCGACCTCCCGTGTCCTCGCCGACGCGGGGGGAGCGGCGGCACGGCGGGGAGGAATGCGACCGGTATGCCAACCTCGGGGGGTCGGGTCAAGGCCCGGGCGCCGTCCGATAACGAAGTCGCAACACGCTTCCCCGCAACGAGTTGGGCCGGGTGGCCCGGTCGAGCGCCCGCCCGGCACCTTGGACTCGTGGTCGAACCCGGGGCGAACTGTTGTGGTGCTCCCGCGCCGGTCGCCGGCCCCCGTGGCGGGATCGCCGCAACGGCGTCCTCAGGCCGCGCGGCGGAGCCGGGGCAGAGGCGCGCTCGCCGCCGGCGCTTGCCGGACGCCGAACGACCGGTCGAGTGACCAGCGGCCGGCACCGCCGACCGCGAGGGCGAGCGCGGCACCGAGGTAGAGCAGGTGGAACTCGATGCCCTCGCCGGCCTGGGTTCCGCTCCAGTTGGCGAAGAAGCCGTTGGCCCGGTGGGTCCAGCCGGCCACCGCCATCTGGCCCGCCAGGGCCAGGGCGGCGAGGCGCGTGCCGGCGCCGAGGAGCAGGGCGATCGGGGCCAGCGCCTCGACCGCGATGGCGATCGCGCCCAGCGCCACGGGGATCCCCAGGTATTGCTCGAAGCCGGCCAGCGTGCCCTGGATGCCGGCGCCGCCGAACCAGCCGAACAGCGTCTGGGCGCCGTGGGGGAGCATCACGACGGCGAGGGTCGCCCGGAGCAGGGCCAGGGCGCGGGAGTCGTCGGTCGCGAGGAGTCGGGTGAGCATGGCTGCCTCCAGTTGGTCTGATGATCAATCATTGACTAATCAAGTATTACGCCGGACGAAGCCCCCGGGTTCCCGGGGGCGGAGTCAGGCGCCAAGCCCTGCCCGGATGCGGTCGAGCAGGCGGATCAGCTCCCGGCGGTCGGCGTCGGGGAGCGGGGCCATCACTTCGGCCTCGGTCGCGTCCACCGGCGCATCGAGCGCCTCGAGCAGCCGGAGCGCCCTGGGCGTGGCCCAGCAGAGCACCTTGCGTCGGTCCTCCCCGCAGCGCTCGCGGCGGACCAGGCCCTTCGCCTCGAGCCGGTCGAGCAGCCGGGTGATGCCCGGCGCGCGCTCCACCAGCCGGTCCGCGACGTCCAGGGTCGGAAGGCCCGCCTGGCCCGCCCCCCGCAGGATCCGGAGGACGTTGTACTGGGACGCGGTGATCCCGTGCGGATCGAGCATCGCCTCGAACCGCCGCCGGCTGAGGTCGGCGGTGCGGGCCAGCCCGACCGTGGCCTCGTGCGCCAGGGACCGGAAGGGCTTCCGCTGGTGGAGTTCGCGCTGCAGCCGGCTCGACTCGGGCATGGGGAAAGAATAAGCATCAATAGTTGACTTGTCAAGTAATATCGCCCCGCCCGTCACGCGCTTGTTCCCGGGGCCCGGGGCTCCCTAGCTTTGCCCGTCCGGCCGGCCTCCCCCGTCGGCCCACCGAAAGACGCGAGACATGATCCGACAGGGCCTCCTCTGGCTCTCCGAACAGCAGTGGGTGTTCGACTTCGCGCGGCGCAACCCGCTCGCCCGGCCCTTCGCGCGCCGGTTCGTCCCCGGCGAGGACCTGGGCGAGGCGGTGGCGGTGGCGCGTCAGCTCGCCGGGCGGGGCATCAGCACCTCCCTCGACCTGCTGGGTGAGAGCGTCACCCGGGAGGCCGACGCCGACGCCGCGCGCGCCGAGTACGTGGCGATGGTTGACCGGCTCGCCGCCACCGGGGACGGCGTGGAGGTGAACGTCTCGGTCAAGCTCACCCAGATGGGCTTCGACATCGACGAGGAGCTCTGCTTCCAGAACGTCGCCGCCATCCTCGACCGGGCGCGGGCGGCCGGCGGGTTCGTCCGGCTGGACATGGAGAGCTCCGCCTACACCCAGCGGACCCTCGACTTCTTCGCCGACCGCCTCTTCGAGCGGTGGGGCGCGCACTGCGGGGTCGTGATCCAGACCTGCCTCCGGCGCTCCGCGGCCGACGTCGAGCGCCTGGTGGCGATGGGCGCCCGGGTACGGCTCTGCAAGGGCGCCTACCTCGAGCCGCCGGCGGTGGCGTTCCCCGAGAAGGCCGAGGTGGACCGGAACTATGTCCGGCTGATGGAGCGGCTCCTGGACGACGGCAACTATCCCGGCCTCGCCACCCACGACGAGAAGCTCATCGAGCACGCGCGCCGCTACGTGCAGCGCCATCGGATCGGGGAGGACCGGTACGAGTTCCAGATGCTCTACGGCGTCCGGCGGGACCTGCAGGAGAAGCTCCGCGCGGCCGGCCACCGGATGCGGGTCTACGTCCCCTTCGGCACCCAGTGGTATCCCTACCTGATGCGCCGGCTCGCGGAGCGGCCCGCCAACATCGCCTTCATCCTCGGCAACATCCTGCGGGAGGGCCGCGGGTCGCGGTGAGCGAGCTGACGCTGGGCGGGTACATGGCCCTGCACGGCCGCGCGGCCGCCTTCGGCGGCTCCGATGGCCAGGCCTACTCGGTCGGCCTCGTGCCCGATGAGGAGCCGGACGAGCGGGGCCTGTTCTCCGCCGGGCTGCTGTTCGTCCGCTGGAGCCCGGGCGGGACCGAGCCGGTCGGGCACGCGGAGGCCCCGGGCCTGGCCCGGGGCCGCACCCCGGAGGAGGCGATCGAGCGCCTGAAACTGCTGTCGCTCTTCGACGTGAAGGCGGCCCTCGACCAGGCCCTCACGGCCGCCCCGCCCGAGTGGTGAGCCACGGAACCGTCCTCGAGCGGGAAGGGGGCACCTTCCGCGTGCTCACCGGGGAGGGGGAAGTGCGGGCGGCGCTGCGGGGCCGGACCAAGCGGGGGGGGCCCAAGGTCGTGGTCGGCGACCGCGTGACGCTCGAGGCCGGGGAGGCGGACCTCTGGGCCATCGCCGGCGTCGACCCGCGGACCAGCGTGCTCGCCCGCCGCGTGCCCGGCGGCCGCGGCCTCCGGCCGGTCGTCGCCAACGTGGACCAGGTGGTGGTGGTCACGGCCGCCCGGGACCCCGAGCCGGTGCCGCAGCTCGTGGACCGGCTGCTCGTCGTGGCCGAGGCGCACCACCTCCCCGCGATCGTCGTGATCAACAAGACCGACCTGGCCCACGGGGGCGAGCTCGCGGAGCGATTCCATCAGGCGGGCTATCCGGTGCTGCTCACCAGCGCGGCCCGCGGCGACGGCCTCGGGGCGCTCCGCACCGCGCTGGGCGGGCGCGAGAGCGTCGTGACCGGCCCCTCGGGGGCGGGGAAGTCGAGCCTGCTCAACGCCCTGGTGCCCGGGTTCCGGCTCCGCACCGGGGCCGTGAGCGAACGGGCCGGCCGCGGTCGGCACACCACGGTGAGCGCCGTGATGCTCCCGTTCGACGGCGGGTTCGTGGTGGACACGCCCGGCTTCAGCGAGGTGGGGCTCTGGGGCGTGCAGCCGGGCGAGCTCGGCGGGTGCTTCCCCGAGATCCGCGAGCGCGCCGCCGCCTGTCGCTTCGGCGACTGCCGCCACCGCGCGGAGCCGGGGTGCGCCGTGCTCGCGGCGGTGGCGGCGGGCGCGATGCTCGCCGATCGCCACGCGTCCTACCTGGCCCTGCTCGCCGACCTCGAGGCGCTTCCCGAGGAGTGGGAGTAGGCTACTTCGCCGTCACCCGGAGGGCGATGCGGCGATTCTGCGCCCGTCCCTCCTCGGTCGAGTTGTCCCCCACGGGGAACTGGTCCCCGTACCCCTCCGCCTCGATCCGCGTGCCGTTGATCCCCTTCGCGATCAGCGCGTCCCGCACCGCGTCCGCCCGGTCCTGGGAGAGCCTCAGGTTGGCGGCCCGGTCGCCGGTGTTGTCGGTGTAGCCGCCGATCTTCAACCTGACCGCCGGGTAGGCCCGCAGGATGGCGGCGATGTTGTCGAGCTGCTCCTGGGAGGCGGGCCGGATGGTGGCCGAGCCCGTCTCGAAGGTGAGCCGGTCGAAATCGAACCAGGTGGTCCGGTCCACGGGGCGGTTGGGGTCCTCGATGTAGGCCACGACCTGGGACTCGATGCCGCGCTCCGGGACCACCAGTTCGAGGCCATCGGCGAGCCGGCGGGTGACGGCAGCGCCCAGGCGCCCGGTGGCGTCGGCGGCGGCCGCGGCCGCTTCCGACATCGCGCCGACCGCGTCATCGCCCATCGTCGAGCTGATCGGCTCGGGCGCGTTCCGGCCCCGGCCGAAGTAGAGCAGCAGCGCGATCACCGCGAGCGCGGCGGCGGCCGGCCAGAACCAACGCCGGGCCGCGGGCCTGGCCGCGGCGGCATTCGCCGCCACGCCCGCGCCGACCCGCGGGATGTCGCTCAGCCCGAGGAGGCTGCCCAGCCCCGCGGGCGCCGCGCGCAGGATGTCGTCCTTCTGGCCCGCCAGCAGCGCCGTGAGCCCGCCCAGGTCGAGGCCACCCCGCTTGATCTCCCGGCCGAGCACGGCCATCACCAGCGGTGCCGCCATCGCGAGCAGCCGGCTCGCGGACTTCGCCCCGACCCCGGAGGTGCGCGCGATGGTGTCGCCCACCGCCTCGGTCCGGGCACCGAAGACCGCCGAGAGGAGCTTCCCGCCGAGGTCCCCGAGCGCGCCGGAGGGCGGGCCGGCCCCGAGGAAGCCGCCGAGGTTGTCGAGGATGCCGGGGTCGTTGGCCCGGCTGCCGAGCAGGTCGAAGATCTGGCGCATCGAGCCGGAGTCCCGCAGGTGGCTGACGAGACCGGCCAGGATCGAGCTGCCGGCCGCCTGCAGCCCGCGCCCGGCCGCGGCCTCCGACTCGCCGAGTTGCCCGGCGAGGGAGCCCACGCTGGCCGGGGTGATGAGGGAGCCGAGGGTATCGATCAATGAGGTGGACATCACGGCCTCCGCGTGGGGGCTCGGGGGGGGGACCGGCCTGGACAGCGGGTCGGGCGTACGCTGACTACGATACCGCCGATTCCCCGGGCCGCCACCCTCGCGCGCCGACCGGGGCCGTCACGGGCCCGTTTCGCTGCGGAAGCGTGCGGCGAGGGCGGGGGCGAGGCCGACCAGGGGCTGGTCGCTGTTCACCAGCAGCGCCAGCACCAGGCGCTCCTCGGGGTACACCACCAGGTAGGCCGTGCCGCCCATCGAACCGCCCGAGTGCCCCACCCAGCGGTGGCCGGCCGAGTCCTGCCGCACGACCCAGCCGAGGCCGTAGCGGGTCTCGCGGCCATCCCGCTGGCGCTGGGAGGTCCACAGCGTCTCCGCCGTCTCCCGCCGGATCAGCCTGCCCCCGGCCATCGCGTCCCCGAAGGCGGCCAGGTCCTCGGCGGTCGAGAGGAAGCCGCCCCCGGCCCACTTGAGGCTGTTGTCCACCCACGGGGCGTTCACGACGGCGCGGCCGCTGTCGGCCACGCTGTACCAGCGGGCGCGGCCGGCCACCAGGCTGTCGGCGTGGTCCGCGACGGTGTGCGTGAGCCCGAGGGGCGCGAACACGTTGCCGCCCATCACCTCGAGGAAGGGGCGCCCCGCCGCGCCCTCGACCACGGCGCTGAGCAGGTTCCAGCCGTAGGAGGAGTAGAGGTACCGGGTGCCGGGCTCGGCCAGCAGCGAGTCGTCCTGGAACACGGCGAGGCCGTCGAGGACGCTCTCGTACCGCGCCCGGCTCGCGAACTCGTCCCCCCGGTAGTGCCGAAGCCCCGCCAGGTGTCCCGCCAGCTGGCGCACCGTGATCGGCCACCGCTTGCGCGGGAAGCCGGGGACGTAGCGCTGCACCTCCGCATCCAGGTCGATCCGTCCCTGCTCGACCAGGAGGCCGAGGGCGGCGCTGGTGAGCGCCTTGGAGACGCTGCCGGCCCGGAAGCGGGTGGTGGTGCTGACCCCGACGCCCTGCTCCAGGTCGGCGAACCCGATCCCCTCGCTCCACACCAGGCGGCCGTTCCGCATCACGGCGATCTGCGCTCCGGGGGCGCCCGCCCGCGCCATCGAATCGCGGAGCAGGGTCCGCACCTCGTCCACCAGCCGCGCGCAACAGGCCGGGGAGCCGGCCCACCCCGGACCGGGAGCGGGCGAGGTGGCGGGGGCGGCGGCGGGCGCCGGCGGGGCGGCCACCTGTGCGGCCAGCGGGGTGGCGCCGGCCAGCGCCAGGGCGAGGCCGAGGTGGATCCGGATCACGATCCCTCCGGGGCGCGGAGCCCGGGCTTGAGGGTCCAGCGCGAGGTGTCCCGGGCCTCGACCTTGGCCATCATCCGGTCGAACGCCGCCTGCAGGTCGATTCCCTCGCGGTTCGCCATGCAGACCAGCACGAAGAGGATGTCGGCCATCTCCATGCCGAGGTCGCCCTCCGGCTCGTCCCGCTTCTTGGTCTTCTGCCCGAACCGGTGGTTCACCTCGCGGGCCAGCTCGCCCACCTCCTCGGTGAGACGGGCCAGGTTGGTGAGGGGTTGGAAGTAGCCCTCCTCGAAGTGGGAGATCCACCGGTCAACGCGCGCCTGGGTCTCGGCGAGGGACATGGTCGGGATTCGAGGGTGGAGGGTCGACAGCGAACAGCGACCAGCGAACAGCGAATAGCGAATAGCGAATAGCGACCAGCGCTCAGCCCATCGCCGCGATGATCGCCCGGCAGAACGCGCCGAGGTCCGCCGGCGTCCGGGACGAGATGAGGTTCCCGTCCACCACCACGGCGGCATCCTCCCACAGCGCCCCGGCGTTCTCGAGGTCGTCCCGGATGGCGCCGACGCTCGTCACCCGCTTCCCCTTCACGATGCGGGCCGAGATCGGCACCCACCCGGCGTGGCAGATGAAGGCCACCGGCTTGCCGGCCTCGAAGATCTCCCGGGTGAGGGCCAGGACCCTCGCCGACCGGCGCAGGATGTCCGGCGCGTACCCGCCGGGGATCACGAGGGCGTCGAACTCGGCCGCGCGCACCTCGTCCACCGTCGTGTCCGGGGTGCAGGGGTAGCCCCGCTTCCCGGTGTAGGTCCGCTCGCCCAGGCCGGCGACGACCGTGCGCGCCCCCTCCTCCTCCAGCCGGAGCTTCGGGTACCAGAGCTCGAGGTCCTCGTACTGCGCCGCGCAGAAGAGGAGGACGGCCTTGCCGGAGAGGGACATGGGTCCACGAGGGTCGAAGGTGGCTGGAACTATACTGCACGGCCGCCGGCCGGGTTAGGTTAGGTCTTCCCCGGTCGGACAACCAGGAGCGAACCTCGTCCCGTGCGCCCGCGCGACCGCATCCTCGACAACCTGGAGTCCATCTACCGCGAGTCCTTCGAGCAGGCCCGCGCCTCGGGCAACGAGGCGCGGATGGCCGAGCTCGAGTGGGCCTACGTGCGGGACCAGCTGATGCTCGAGATCCTGCTCGACGTGCGCGACCTCTTCGCCGTGGCCCCCGCCGCGGGCGAGAAGACGCCGACCGCCCTGGAGCAGCTCGAGCACCTCCGCCGCCTCACCCGGCTCCGGTAGCCGCGCGTTCCCCGTTCCCCGTTCCCCAGCCCGGCCCTCGCCCATGCGCACCTTGCTCGCCATCGCCTCCCTCGTGTTCGCCGCCGCGTGTGCCCCCGCGCCCCCGCCGGCCGACCTCGTCGTCTTCGGCCGGGTGTGGACCGGGGACACCGCCCGGCCCTCCGCCGGCGCGATCGCCGTCCGGGGCGACACCATCGTGGCGGTGGGCGACAGTGCGGAGGTCGCGCGGCTGGTGGGCGAGGGGACGGAGGTGCTGGCGAACGGCGCCGGTCTCGTGACGCCCGGCTTCGCCGACGCCCACACCCACTTCACCGACGGCGGCTTCCAGCTCGTCAGCGTGGACCTGCGGGATGCCGACACGCCCGAGGAGTTCGTGCGCCGCATCAAGGCCTTCGCCGCCACGAAGCCGAAGGGCACCTGGATCACCGGTGGGGACTGGGATCACGAGCGCTGGCCCGGGACTCCGCTGCCGCGCCACGAGTGGCTCGACTCGGTGACCCCCGACCACCCGGTGTTCGTCCAGCGGCTGGACGGCCACATGGCGGTGGCCAACAGCCTCGCCCTCCGGCTCGCGGGCGTCTCGCGCACCACCCCGGACGTGGCCGGCGGGGAGATCGTGCGCGACCCGTCGGGGAACCCGACCGGGGTCCTCAAGGATGCCGCCGCCTCGCTGGTCTATGCCGCGGTGCCGGCCCCGACCGCGGAGCAGCGCGATTCCGCGCTGGCCCGCGCGCTCGCCTTCGCGGCCTCCCGGGGCGTGACCGCCGTCGGCTATGTGAGCGCCTACCTCTCCGACCTCGGCACCTTCCAGCGGGCCAAGGCCGCCGGCACGCTCACCCTCCGCGCCAACCTCTATTTCCCGCTGGAGCAGTGGCGCTGGGTGGCCGACACCGTGGCCCGGATCGGCGCCGGGGATGGCTGGCTCCGGATCGACGGCGTCAAGGGCTACGTGGACGGCTCGCTGGGCTCGACCACCGCCCTCTTCTACGAGCCCTACCTCGACGCGCCGGGCACGCGTGGCCTCTTCGTGACCCCGGAGGCCCAGCTCCGGGCCGAGATCGGCGGGGCCGACTCCGCCGGGCTGCAGGTGGTGGTGCACGCCATCGGCGAGCGGGCCAACGGCGTGCTGCTCGACATCTTCGACAGCGTGGCGGCCGCCCACGGCCCGCGCGACCGGCGCTTCCGCATCGAGCACGCCCAGCACCTCCGGCCGGCCGACATCGGGCGGATCGCGCGGTCCGGCGTCATCGCCTCGATGCAGCCCTACCACGCCATCGACGACGGCCGCTGGGCGGAGAAGCGCATCGGGGCGGAGCGGATCCGGACCACCTACGCCTTCCGCTCCCTGATCGACTCCGGGGCCGTCCTGGCCTTCGGTTCCGACTGGACGGTGGCCCCGCTCGACCCGATTCTCGGCCTCCACGCCGCGGTCACCCGGCGGACCCTCGACGGCCTCCACCCCGGCGGCTGGGTGCCGGCGGAGAAGATCTCCCTGGACGAGGCGCTCCGCGCCTACACCCTGGGCAACGCGCAGGCGGTCGGGGCCGAGGCCAGGCGGGGCGTGATCCGGCCCGGCGCCTGGGCCGACCTCGTGCTCCTCGACCGCGACCTCTTCGCCGTGCCCGACTCGACGATCGGGGAGGCCCGGGTGCAGGCGACCGTGGTGGGCGGACGCGTGGTGTATCGGCGCTGACGCCGGGCCCGGTGCCGCCGGCGGGCCTCGGCACAGTGGCCCCACGCTGTCGCGTCGCTGTCCGCCGGTACACCCTGTCAATCTTGATAGGTTGCGCCCGCCGGGGCGGCGGGTTATGTTGAGCCGGTTCGCGCGCGCCTGGCCGGGCGCGCTGCGGATGACGCGTCCCGCCGCACCCCCCTGGCGGCCGCCGGGCACCCCGGTGCCCACCACGCCCGACCACAATCGACATGACCTGCTCCGTACGGCACGCCGGTGCCGCCCTGGCGCTCGCGCTGTCCCTGGCTGGCGATCCCGCGCCGGCGGTGGCCCAGCGCGGAACCCTGCTGGTCCCCATCGACCAGCTCGAGCTCCGCGCCACCCGCGACAGCGGCGACGCCGCGGCCCAGTACGACCTCGGGCTGGCCTACCTCGTCAAGCGCCGGCCCGACGACGCCGAGCGCGCCTTCCGCTCCGCCCTGGCGGTCGACTCCCGGTTCGCGCCCGCCTACCTGGGCCTGGCCGCGCTGCCCTATGCGCGGCGCCCGGCCCTGTGGAGGGAGGTGGGGCGGGACAAGGTGCCCGCGGAGTGGGAGCCCGCCCTCGAGGAGGCCGACGGCTGGCGCCGCCGTGCCGTGATGATCGACCCGCTGGTGGACCTCAAGGTCCTGGTCGCCGTGGCGCCGCCGCGGGAGGCGATGGGCCTCTCGAAGCGCGAGCTTGCCATCTACACCGAGCTGGTGAAGGGGTTCGAGTACTTCTGGGATGGCCGGTACCAGCAGGCCTTCGACTGGTTCCACCAGTGGTATGTCTACGCCGAGAAGGAGCGCCGGAAGGACGACGAGGGCGATGCGGTGCCGAGCTGGCTGCTCTGGTACCACGGCCTCTCCGCCGCCCACATCCTCGACTACGCGACGGCGCTCCGCGACTTCGGCGAGCTGCTGGCGCGCGCCACGCGGGAGGACGAGGATCCCGACAAGCTCCACCTCCTGATCTCCGACGCGAACGACTTCCGCTACGTGCTCGCCGTCCTCAATCAGCGGGCCGAGCGGCTGCACCCGGCCACCCTCCTCCTCGAGGAGGTCCTGACCCACGACCTGGGCCACTACGCGGCCCACTCCCGGCTCGCCGACATCCACGAGGCACAGAAGCGCTGGGGCGCCGCGGTCCGGGAGCGCGAGCGGGCCCTCGCCTCCAATCCGGACGACCCCGGCCTGCTGTTCGACCTGGGCTACACCCTCGGCCGGGCGGGCCGGATGGGCGAGGCCGTGGAGCCCCTCCGGCGCGCCTACGCACAGAACCCCCGGAACCCGCGCATCAGCTTCATCCTGGGCGAGGTGCTGCAGAGCCTCGGCCGGCGGGACGAGGCCCGCGAGGTCTGGAGCGCCTTCCTCGCCATCGCCCCCGCCTCGTTCTCCACCCAGGCCGCCGCCGTCCGCGCGAAGCTGGCGGACGCCTCCTGACCCTTCCACGGACCAGCCGATGACCACCCGCTTCCGCCCCCGTCGCGCGTGGCGCGCGCTCCTCGCCACCGCCGCGGTCCTCTTCCTCGCCTCGACCGCCGACGCCCAGCGGCTCAAGGTGGGCCTGCCCCTCAAGGACCTCCAGGCCGCAGCCCTGCGCGACAGCAACGACGCCGTGGCCCACTACAACGTGGGGCTCGGATTCTGGAGTGCGAAGAAGTACGACGAGGCCCAGGCCGCCCTCGAGGCCGCCCTCGAGCTGGATCCCCGGCTGGCGCCCGCCCACATCGCGCTGGCCTACCTGCCCTACGCACGCCGGGGCAAGCTCTGGGAGGAGGTGCTGCTGGGCACCGTGCCGGAGGAATGGCGGAAGCCGATGGAGGAGAGCGACCACCACTACCGGGCGGCGTTCCTCATCGATCCCCTCGTGGACATGCGGATCGTAGCCGCCGTGACACCGGGCAAGGCCCTGGCCTTCGAGATGCTGCCCGAGTACGCGAAGGTCTACGACCTGCTCTTCCGCGGGTTCGACGAATTCCAGGAGGGCAAGTACGAGGCGGCACTGGGCCGCTTCAACAACCTGATGCGGGAGCTGGGCTGGGACACCCACCAGCGCGACGCGCCCAACAGCATCTTCTGGATGCGGGGGCTCGCGTTCGGCCAGCTCCGGCGCTGGGAGGAGGCCAAGCAGGACTTCACCGTCCTCCTGACCCGCGCCCAGGAGCGCGAGGCCGGGGACTCGCTCACCCACATCCCGCTCCGGACCAACGAGTACCGCTACGTGCTCGCCTACCTGGACCACCGCGCGGGCAACCTGCCCGGCGCGGCCCGGCTCTATAGCGAGGCGGTGGAGGCCGACATCGGGCTCTACATGGGGCACGTGCAGCTCGCGGCCATCCACGAGGCCCAGGGTCGGGTGCCCGAGGCCATCACGGAGCGCCGGGCCGCGATCAACGCGAACCCCGACGACGCCACCCTGGTGCGCGACCTCGGGCTGACCCTCGGCAAGGCCGGCCGGCTCGAGGAGGCCCTGGTCCCGCTCAACGAGGCCGCGGAGCGCCTGCCGCGGGACCCGACGGCACAGCTCTACCTCGGGCTCGTCCACTTCGACCTGCAGCACCACGCCGAGGCCCGCGCCGCGCTGGAGCGGTTCCTGGCGCTGGCGCCGGCCCGGATGGAGCGCCAGATCACGCTCGCCAGGGCCAAGCTCGCGGAGATTCCCTGACATGCGGAGACCCCTCGTGCTCGCGCTCGCGCTCGCCTGGCCCGCCCCGGTCGCGGCCCAGGGGGCGGCGTACGAGCAGCTCCAGGCCTTCTCCGGCGTGCTGAACCACGTCCGTGCCAACTACGTGGACGCCGTGGCGTTCCCGGAACTCGTCCGGGCATCCATCAATGGGATGCTCCGGGCGCTCGACCCGCACAGCTACTTCACCAGCCGGGCCGACTGGGAGCGGATGTCTGCCCTCGAGCGGGGCGAGCTGGCCGTCGTCGGCCTCCAGCTCGAGGACGGCGAGCGCCACGTGGTGGTGCTCGGGGTCGTGGCCGACGGGCCTGCCGAGCGGGCGGGCGTGGCGCCCGGCGACCGGCTGCTGGCGGTGGACGACACCGTGGTGGCTGGGCGCCGGGCCGCGGACCTGACCCTACGCCTGGCCGGGAGCAGGGGCTCCCGGGTCCGCCTCCGGCTCGAGCGGGGGCCGGTGCTCGCCCCGGAGACCTATTCGGTCTCCCTGAAGCGCGACGACGTTCGCACCTCGGCGGTGCCGGAGGGCAGGCTCCTGGCCGACCGGCGCTCCGGCTGGGTGCGACTGCAGGAGTTCGACGCCCAGGCCGCCGAGGACCTGCGCCGGGAGATCCGCCGGCTGCGGAAGGCCGGCGCGGCCCGGATGGTGCTCGACCTCCGGCGCAATCCCGGGGGCCTGGTCGAGGAGGCGGTCGACGTGGCCGCCCTCTTCCTCCCGGCCGATGCACTGGTCTTCTCCACCCACGGGCGGAAGCGCGCCGTCGAGGAGGAGTACCGCACGAAGAAGGCGGGCGAGTTCGCCGACCTCCCGCTGGTCCTGCTGGTGGACGCCGGGAGCGCGAGCGCGGCCGAGGCGCTGGCCGGGTCGCTCCAGGACCACGACCGCGCGCTCCTCGTCGGCCGGCGCACCTTCGGCAAGGCACTGATGCAGGCGCCCTTCGTGGTGGCACCCACCGGCGACGTGGTCTGGCTGACCGTCGGCCGGGTGGCCACCCCGAGCGGCCGCATCATCCAGCGGGCCTATCGCGGGGTCGGCGTGGAGCAGTACCGGAGCCTGGCCGGGCGCGGCGGAGCGGAGGCCGACACCGCCGCGGAGTTCCGCACCGACGCCGGGCGCGTGGTGCGGGGTGGCGGGGGCATCCTGCCGGATGTCGAGGTCCCGGCGCCGGCGGACCTGCCGGCGTGGTGGGGGGCCGCCGCGGACAGCGGACTGGTCCTCGCCGTGGCCGACAGCGCCGGCACCCAGCTCCCGGCCGATCCCGTGGCCTGGGCCTCCGACCGCGCGGCGTGGGACACGCTGTTCGACCGGTTGCTGGAGCGGAGTCGCGCCCGGTTCGGGCGCCTGCCCGATCCCGCGCCGGCCGAGCGGGAACGCATGGCGTGGCTCCTCGCCCGGCGTGCCGCGTCCGTCCGATGGCCCGGCGGCGCCGACGCCTTCACCGCCGCCACGGACCCGGATATCCTCGCGGCACTCTCCCGGATGGACCAGCTCCCGGGACTGTTGCAGGCCAGGTAGTCGTCACCCGGAGCAGGTTCGGCTGCCGGGCTTCCCTCGCTGGAGGCCCGGCGGCCCGCAGCTTATCTTCGGGGCAGCCCCGCGGGTCGTGCCGCCCGCCCCGGCTCACCCTGACCCCCGCCGCCATGGCTACCCGCCCGACCCCCCGGACGAAGTCCACGCCGTCCTCCCGGCTCGAGAAGGCCGAGCTGCTCGACCTCTACCGGGTCATGCTGCTCTCCCGCCGGCTCGACGACAAGGAGATCCAGCTCAAGCGGCAGAACCGCATCTTCTTCCAGATCTCGGGGGCGGGTCACGAGGCGGTCCTCGCCGCGGCGGCCCGGGTGTTCAAGCCCGGCTACGACTGGTTCTACACCTACTATCGCGATCGCGCCCTCTGCCTCGGCCTCGGCATGACCGCCACCGAGCAGCTCCTGAGCGCCGTGGCAGCGGCCGACGACCCGAACTCCGGCGGCCGGCAGATGCCGAGCCACTGGGGACACAAGGACCTCAACATCGTCACCGCCTCCAGCCCGACCGGCACCCAGTTCCTCCAGGCCGTGGGCTGCGCCGAGGCCTGGAGCAAGTACAGCCGGATCGAGGCGATCCCCGACCGGGAGCGGCGGATCCGGGGGGACGAGGTGGTGTTCGTCTCCTCCGGGGACGGCACGACCAGCGAAGGGGAGTTCTGGGAGGCGTTGAGCAGCGCCTGCAACCTCCGGCTGCCCGTCGTCTTCGTGATCGAGGACAACAAGTACGCCATCTCGGTCCCGGTCGAGGTGAACACGCCGGGGGGCTCGATCTCCCGGCTGGTGCGCTCGTTCCCCGGCCTGCTGGTGGAGGAGGTGGACGGCTGCGACCCGCGCGCGTCCTACGACGTGCTCACCCGCGCGGTGGAATACGCCCGGCAGCGGAAGGGCCCGGCGCTGGTCCACGCGCACGTGATCCGGCCCTACAGCCACTCGCTCTCCGACGACGAGGTGTTCTACCGGCCGCCGGCGGAGCGCGCGGCGGACGCGGAGCGGGACCCGATCACCTGCTACCCGCGGGAGCTGGTGGAGGAGGGGATCGCCACGCCGGCCGAGATCGAGGCCATCCGCCAGGAGGTGGATGCCGAGGTCGAGACCGCGACCGAGGTGGCCCTCGCCGCCCCGCAGCCGGCGCTGGACACGGTGTACGACTACGTCTACTCGCCCGACGTGGACCCGACGGGCGAGCCGTTCGACACCGAGGACGACCCCCAGTTCACCGGCGAGCCCACCACGATGGTGGACCTGCTGAACGGCTGCCTCAAGGACGAGATGGCGCGCGACCCGCGCATCCTGCTGTTCGGCGAGGACGTGGCCGACGCGAGCCGGGAGCAGCACCTCCCGGAGGTGAAGGGGAAGGGCGGCGTCTTCAAGGTCACCTGGGGGCTCCAGCGCCAGTTCGGGAGCGACCGGGTGTACAACTCGCCGCTGGCCGAGGCGAACATCGTGGGCCGCGCCATCGGGCTCGCCACCCGGGGGCTCAAGCCGGTGGTCGAGATCCAGTTCTTCGACTACATCTGGCCGGCGTACATGCAGCTCCGGGACGAGCTGGCCCTGATCCGCT
The DNA here is from genome assembly GCA_025924275.1 of Gemmatimonadales bacterium. Taxonomy (GTDB): domain Bacteria; phylum Gemmatimonadota; class Gemmatimonadetes; order Gemmatimonadales; family GWC2-71-9; genus JAICEH01. The sequence continues at coordinate 21,702 of JAICEH010000002.1, forward strand.
GGCGCTCCAACAACGCGTTCTCCGCGCCGGTCGTGGTGCGGGTCACCTACGGCGGGTACCTCCGGGGCGGGTCGGTCTACCACTCCCAGACCGGTGCCGCGGTGTTCACCGGCGTGCCCGGGCTCCGGGTGGTCTGCCCCGCCACCGCGCTCGACGCGAACGGGCTGCTCCGCACCGCCATCCGCTGCGACGACCCGGTCATCTTCCTCGAGCACAAGCACCTCTACCGCCAGACCTACAACAAGGCACCGAACCCGGGACCGAACTTCATGATCCCGTTCGGCAAGGCGAAGGTGGTGCGGGAGGGCCGGGACCTGACCATCGTGACCTACGGCGCGGTGGTCCAGCGGGCCCTGGTGGCGGCACGGGAGATGGAGGAGGCGGGCGGCCCGAGCGTCGAGGTGATCGACCTGCGCTCCCTCTCCCCGGTGGATTGGGAGACGGTCTACGCCTCGGTCCGGAAGACGAACCGGGTGATCGTGGCCTACGAGGACTCGCTCAGCTGGGGCTACGGGTCGGAGATCGCGGCGCGGATCGCCGACGAGGCGTTCGCCTGGCTGGACGCGCCGGTGCGCCGGGTGGCGGCCACCGACACGTTCGTGGCCTACGCGCCGGAGCTCGAGGACGTCATCCTGCCGCAGGTGGAGTCGCTCCGCCGGGCGGCGGAGGAGCTGGCCGCGTTCTGAGCCGGGCCTAGCGCACGATCGCGCGGATCTCCGACACCGCGGCGATCGCGCCGTCCACGTCGCGGGAGAGCGCCCGGGCCTGCTGGGTGGCCTGGGTGAGGTCGCCCAGCACCGCGCCCAGTCCGGCCGACTTGAGCCGGAGCAGGTCGTAGCGGACGTTCTGCATCGCGTAGACGCAGGACTCGAAGTGGCGCTGGACCTGCTCCCGCCGGCCCCGGAGCTCGGTGAGGCTCTTCCGCTTCCGCTCGAGCAGGCCGAGGCGCCGCTCCCGCTCGGCGTCGTCGGCCTCCAGGCGCACCTTCGCCACTTCCGCGTCAATCGCCACCACCTCCCCGGTGTCCATCCCCGAGTCCATCGCGTGCAGCGCCTGGGCGAGGCCCGCGGCCCGCTCGTACAGCGCCTCGGTGGTCTGCACCACGTCCGGCAGCAGCTCCCGCTCCTCCGCCGGCAGCTGCTGCACCTGGCGCAGGATGAAGGCGCGGTCCCGCTGCACCTCTTCCATCGCCTTGCGGTAGCTGCCGAACTCCGCCACCGTCGGCGCCGCCAGCCGGCGGGGCGGGGCGCCCGCGACCTTCCCGCCGCCGACCGGCGCCACCGCATCGGGCGCGGGCGGCCGGTTGAGCACGTCGCGCCAGCTGTACCCCGCCTGCCACAGCCGGGCGTAGTTGGAGAGGAGCCCGAACCCCATCGCCGCCGCCGGGAAGAGGAACCAGGGCGGGTCGAGCTGGGTGGTGGCCACGTTGAGGAGGAAGAGGCCGCCGTTCACCGCGGCCCAGCGCGCGAACTGGGCGCGCACCGTCTGCACGATCTTGGGCTCGCCGGTGTCGGGCAGCGGGGTCCGCTCCTCCCCGGCCTCGCGATCCGGCGTCCAGGGGCCGTGCCGGCGGCGGAGCTTGCGGTCCCGCCATTCATCGGGATCCCGCCGCGCCACGGCACCGGGGCGGTCGAGCAGCGGCCGCGGGGAGCGCGGCTGGCCGGCCCGGGAGGAGCGCAGCGGCTCCGCCGGGCCCCGCGCCGTCCCCGCGCGCCACGAGCTGCCGGTGGGGCGGTAGCCGGTCACGGTGCGGCTTTCCAGCGAGCGCCGCAGGGCGTCGGCCGTGGGCCAGCGGTTGGCGGGGTCCTTCTCCAGGCACCGGCTCACCGCCAGCGCCAGGTCCTCCGGGACGTCCGCGCGGCGCGAACTCACCATCGGCGCCGGCTCGGTGATCTGCTTCATCAGGATCCCGGCCACCGTCGGCGCGCTGAAGGGCAGCTCGCCGGTGAGCATCTGGTAGCTCACGATCCCGAGGCTGTAGAGGTCCGAGCGCCCGTCGATCTCGCGCTCCCCCGCTGCCTGCTCCGGGCTCATGTACGAGGGCGTGCCGATGGCGATCCCGGCGCCGGTGAGCGTGGCGCCCGACGCGGCCGAGAGCGCCTTCGCGATCCCGAAGTCGGTCACCATCACCCGCCCCCGGGTGCCCTCGAGCAGGATGTTGTCGGGCTTGATGTCGCGGTGGATGACCGAGAGCGCGTGGGCGGCGCTCAGCGCGTCGGCGGTCTCCTTCATGATCCGCCGGGCCTCCTCGACCGGGAGCGGCCCCCGGCGCTTGAGCCGGGCGCCCACCGACTCGCCGTCCACGTAGCCCATCACGAAGTACACCAGGCCGTCGCCCTCGCCCACGTCGTGGATCGGCACGATGTGCGGGTGCGACAGCTTGGCCGCCGTCTGGGCCTCGCGGGTGAAGCGCTCGCGGATGTCCTGCTGGAAGGCGAGCTCCGGCGGCAGCACCTTGATCGCCACCCGGCGCTGCAGCCGCTCGTCGCGGGCACGGTAGACGACGCCCATCCCGCCGCGCCCGATCTCGCCCTCGATCGTGTACGCGCGGTCCAGCGCCTGAGCGAGTCGGGCGGCGAGTGACCTGTCGGGGCTGTCGGTCATCCCGGAGCTGACCTCGCTCGGCGTCAGGACGGAGTGATCGGAAGGTAGCTGTTGAATCTGTGCGCCTTCTTGGCTTGTGGCAACGACTTGGGTGACGGTTCAAACTGCATCATCTAGACGGGGTCGCGCCGCGGGGAGTTTCGCTTCGGTTCCACGCCGCAATGGCAGGATCGGCCATTCCGGCTCCGGACCGGGCTGCCGGATGGGCCGCTCCGCGAACCAAACCACGGTCCAGCGCGTATCTTGGGACGTCGGGCGGTGGCACGCCGGGTGCTTTGATGTGCCCGACCACTTGCCGTGACTGCCGATCCGCCCTGCCGGCGGAGGGCCGAGGAGAACCGCAATGCCTGAACGCCTGACCCTTCCCGTCCTCCCGCTCCGGGAGGTCGTGCTCTTCCCCGGGGTGACCGCGCCCATCGGCGCCGGGCGCCCGGGGACCCTGCGTGCGCTGGAGGCCGCCCTCAAGACCGAGGACAAGCTGGTCTTCGCCGTCGCCCAGCGGGAGAACACCGAGGGGGTGGAGCCCTCCGCCCTCCACACCATCGGCACCATCGCCCGCATCGGGCAGGTCCAGCGGGGCCTGGCCGGCATGCAGCTCCTGGTGCACGGCGAGCGCCGCGCCATCGCGATGCACTACGCCGAGCACGCGGGCGGCTGGCTCGAGGCGATCGTGCGCGACACCGAGGAGCTGGCGCCGGTGAACGCGGAGGATCCCGCCTTCGTCGCCCTCCACCGCGAGGTCCGCGCGCGCGCCGCGGAGCTGGGCCAGAAGTCCGGCCTCCCCGAAGAGGTGGTGCAGCAGGTCCTGAACGGGGTCAACGAGCCGGGACGCTTCGCCGACCTGGTGGCGGGCTACATCGACCTGACCACCGTCCAGCGCCAGGCCCTGCTCGAGACCCTCTCGGTCGAGGAGCGCATCCGGCGCGTGCTGGTGCACGTCCAGCGGCAGCTCTCGGTGCTCGAGGCCCAGGAGGAGATCAAGTCGCAGGTGCAGGAGGAGCTGGGCGAGCGGCAGCGCGAGATGTTCCTCCGCGAGCAGCTCAAGACCATCCGCCGCGAGCTGGGCGAGGAGGACGAGGACTCGGAGATGGAGGAGCTCCGGGAGAAGCTCGCCGCCCTCGAGCTCCCCGAGGCGGCCCGCAAGGAAGTGGATCGCGAACTCGGCCGCCTGTCGCGGATCGCGCGCGAGTCGATGGAGGCCCAGGTCATCCGCACCTACCTCGAGACCATCCTCGAGCTGCCCTGGGGCGAGCGCAGCGAGGATCATCTCGACCTGCCGCAGGCGGCCGCGGTCCTCGACGAGGACCACTACGCGCTGGGCGACGTCAAGGACCGGGTGCTCGAGTTCCTCGCGGTGCGGAAGCTCCGCCAGGAGCACGCCGGCGACGGCGGCGCCCCGGGCAACGACGACGACCGGGTGCGGGGCTCGATCCTGCTCTTCGTCGGCCCCCCCGGCGTGGGCAAGACCTCGGTGGCCAAGTCCATCGCGCGCGCGATGGGCCGCGAGTACATCCGCATCTCGCTCGGCGGCGCCCGGGACGAGGCGGACATCCGGGGCCACCGGCGCACCTACGTCGGCGCCATGCCGGGCCGCATCATCCAGGGGCTCAAGCAGGCCGGCACCCGGAATCCCGTCTTCCTCCTCGACGAGGTGGACAAGCTCGGGGTCTCCTTCCAGGGCGACCCCGCGTCGGCCCTGCTCGAGGTGCTCGACCCGGCGCAGAACGACTCCTTCACCGACCACTACCTCGGGGTGCCGTTCGACCTGAGCGAGGTCCTCTTCATCGCCACGGCCAACTTCATCCAGAACATCCCGGGGCCGCTGCTCGACCGGATGGAGGTGGTGGAGTTCTCGGGGTATACCGAGGGGGAGAAGCGCGAGATCGCGCGGACCTACCTGATCCCCCGGCAGCTCCGGGAGAACGGGCTCGACCCCGCCCAGCTCGGAATCACCGATGCCGCGCTGGCCGGGATCATCTCGAGCTACACCCGGGAGTCGGGGGTGCGCCAGCTCGAGCGCGAGATCGGCAAGCTCGCGCGGAAGGTGGCGCGGCGCATCGCGTCCGGCGAGATCGCCACCGCGGTGATCGACCAGGACCAGGTGGACGACCTCCTCGGCCGGCCCAAGGTCCACCCCGAGCGCGCGATGAGCGACGACACCGTGGGCGTGGCCACCGGGATGTTCTACACCCCGGTGGGCGGCGACATCATGTTCGTCGAGGCGTCCACGATGAAGGGCAAGGGCGAGCTCGTGCTCACCGGCCAGCTCGGCGACGTGATGAAGGAGTCCGCCCGGGCCGCCTGGACCTGGGCCCGTGCCCACGCGAGCGAGCTGGGGATCCCCGGGGACCTGTTCGAGCGCGACGTCCACGTCCACGTGCCCGCGGGGGCGATCCCGAAGGACGGCCCCTCGGCCGGCGTCACGATGGCCACGGCGGTCGTCTCCGCGCTCTCGGGCCGGCCGGTGCGCCACGACATCGCGATGACCGGGGAGATCACCCTCCGCGGGCGGGTCCTGCCGATCGGCGGCGTCAAGGAGAAGCTGCTCGGGGCCAGCCGGGCCGGCATCGCCGAGGTGCTGGTGCCGAAGGACAACGCACGGGACCTGGAGGACCTGCCGGAGGAAGTGCGGAAGAACCTGCGGGTGCACCTGGTGGAGGAACTGGGCGAGGTGCTGGCCCTCACCCTCCACGGGGCCCGCTACCGCGACGGCCACCTCGTGTTCGATGCCGACCCGACGGAGGCCCTTGCGACGGTGGGGTAGGAGGGGCAGGGCGGCTGAGGACGGCTGAGGACGGCTCAGGACGGCTCGGCCCCAGCCGTCCCCAGCCGCCCTCAGCCGTCCCCAGCCGTCCCCAGCCGCCCCCAGCCGCCC
>JAICEH010000003.1 GCA_025924275.1 Gemmatimonadales bacterium
GATGTGGTGCAGCCGATGCCGCTCGCCGCGGTCGCCGGGCCCGCCCGGGCTCCCCGCGGCCCCGTGCCCGGCCAGCTGGCCCTGGTGGCCCGGCTGACGGCGCAGAAGCGCGTGGAGCTCGCCATCGAGGCCCTGGCGCTCCTCGCCGCCGACGGCGTGCCGGCCCGGCTCCGCATCGTCGGCGACGGCCCCGCGCGTGCCGGGCTGGAGCGCCTGGCGGCGGCCCGCGGCCTCACCGCCGACGTGGCGTTCGAGGGCCAGGTTCCGACCCCCCGCGTCGCCGCGTTCCTGGCGGAGGCGGAGGTGGCGCTGTTCCCGGCCGCGGGGGAGGGGTTCGGGCTCGCCGCCGTCGAGGCGCTGGAACAGGGCACGCCGGTGGTCGCCTGCATCGATGGCGGCGGCGTCCGCGATGTCCTCGCCGAACCCGGTGCGGGACGGGTCGTGACGCCCAGCGCGGCCGCCATCGCCGAGGCCATCCGCGGGCTGCTGGGCGATCCGGCGGCGCGCGCGGCGGCCAGGGAGGCCGGGAGGCGCTGGCGGGCCCGGCTCGAGCCGGCGGCCGTGGCCGTCCAGGCGGAGCGTTGGTACGAGGAGGCGCTCGGTGCGTGACTGGCGCTGGCGACTCGTCGGTGCACTCGCGACCGCCGTCGTGGCGTTCTTCGTCTGGCGCACCTTCGCGGGCAACTGGAACCAGTTCCGCTCCGCGCCGCTCGCCCTGGAGTTCCGTCCGGGATGGCTGCTGCTGAGCGCCGCCGTGATCTGGGCCATGTATGCCCTCCTCATCGGCGCCTGGCGCGGGCTCCTGGCTTCGTGGGGCCGCCTCCTGCCCTGGGGCGGGGCCGCCCGCATCTGGGCCGTCAGCAGCCTGGGGAAGTACGTGCCGGGCAAGGTCTGGGCAGTGGCCGGGATGGCGGAGCAGGCCCGGCGGGCCGGGGTCGAGGCCTGGGCCGCCACCGGCGCCGCCATCCTGATGCTGGTGCTCGCCATCGGCACCGGGGCGCTGGTGGTCGCGCTGGCGGGCACCGCCACGCTCGAGGCGGCACACCCGGGAGCCCGGGTGGTGCTCCTGCTGCTCGCCATCGCGAGCGCCGCCGGGATCGGGGTGGTGCTCTGGCCCCCGGTTGCCCGACGGCTCCTGCGGGCCGGGGAAGACGCCGGGATGGCGGCGCCGGCACCGGGCCGGATGGCCCTGGCGGTGCTCGCGAACCTCGTGGCCTGGGTCGGGTACGGCCTGGCGCTCTGGTGCCTCGCCCGGGGGATGCTCGGGCCCGGGGTCCTCACCCCGGGGCGGGCGGTCGGCACGTTCGCCGCGAGCTACCTCGCCGGGCTCCTCGCCCTCTTCGCCCCGGGGGGGCTGGTGGTTCGCGAGGCGCTCTTCATCGTGCTGCTCCAGCCGGAACTGGGCCTGCCACGCGCCACGGCGCTGGCGCTCGCCTCCCGGCTCCTGCTGACGATCACCGAGGTCGGGGTGGCCATCCCGTTCCTCGCCAAGGGAGGGAGGGCCCGTGCCGAGTCCCCAGGCGCCTGACGCCGGCTTCGAGCCGCGCCGCCCGCTCCTGCTCGCGGGGATGCTGTACGCCGCCACGACGCTCGCCCTCTGCTGGCCGATGCTCGCCGGCCGGTTCCTGGTCAACCCGCTGAGCGACCAGTACTCGGCAGGGTACGCCTTCCGCGCGTTCGGCGCCGAGATGTTCCGCGCCACCGGCCAGATTCCCGAGTGGAATCCCTACCTGTTCGGCGGCATGCCGTTCATCGCCGCGATGCACGGCGACATCTTCTACCCCACCGCCTGGCTCCGCTGGTTCCTCCCGGTGGATACGGCGATGAACCTCGGCTTCGCGCTCCACCTGCTGCTCGCGGGCGTGGCGATGTTCGCCCTCCTCCGGGCGCTCCGGTTCGGCTTCGGTGCCGCCCTGACCGGGGGGGCGGCGTACCAGCTCACCGGCATCATCGCCTCCCTCGTCCATCCAGGGCACGACGGCAAGCTCTTCGTCTCCGCGCTCGCGCCACTGGTGTTCCTGGCGCTCCACCGCGCCATCGCCGGCCGGTCGCCCTCCGCCTACGGGGCGCTTGCGATCCTGGTCGGGCTCTGCATGCTGAGCCCGCATTACCAGCTGACCTACTACCTCCTCGTGGCGGCGGGGCTCTGGAGCCTGTGGCTGGTCTGGCGCGGCCCGGAGCGACCCGAGGGGAACCGGCTCGTCCCCCTCGCCCTCGCCCTGGGTGCCGTGCTGCTCGGTCTCGCCATCTCGGCGGTCCAGGCACTCCCGTTCCTCGAGTACGTGCCCTGGTCGCCGCGCGGGGAGATGGGCGCCAGCCAGGGCTGGGACTACGCGACGTCGTACTCGCTCCCCCGGGCCGAGCTCCTGACCGCGATCCTGCCCGAGTTCACCGGCGTGGTGGAGCAGTACTGGGGGGTGAACCCGATCAAGCTCCACTCGGAGTACCTCGGCGCGGTGGTCGTCGCCCTCGCGACCCTGGGGTGGACCGAGCGGAGGCGCCACCCGGCCCTCCTCCCGTTCCTCGGCATCGGCGGGCTCTTCCTGCTCATCGCCCTCGGCCGGCACACCCCGTTCTATCGCCTCTGGTACGAGGCAATGCCGATGATGAAGTCGGTGCGGGCGCCGGGGATGGCCTTCTTCCTCGTGGCGCTGCCCGTGGCCGTCTGGGCCGCGGCAGGGGCGGAGCGCGTGCTTCGCGGCGACGTGGGGCCGAGACCGATCGCGGTGACCTTCGGGGCCCTGGCCGCCCTGGGACTGCTGGGCGCCGCCGGGGCACTCCAGCCGGTGGCCGAGGCCGTGGCCGACCCCGCGCGCCTCTCGGCGACGATCGCGAACGCGGACGCACTCCGGGGCGGGGGCCTCCGGCTATTGCTGGTGGCGCTGCTGGCGGGGCTCGCGGTCTGGGGCGTCGCCACCCGGCGGCTCACCGGGGCGGTGGCCGCCGGTGCCCTCACCGCCGTGACGGCAGGCGATCTGTACCTGGTGGACCGCGGCTTCTTCAGGTTTTCGCCTCCGGCCCGGGCGCTGTACGCGCCCGACGCCATCACGCGGCGCCTCGGGGCCACCGAACTTCCCTACCGGGTGCTCGACGCCGGCGCCTACCCGCACTCCTACCTGATGGGGCTGCACATCCCCCAGGTCCTCGGCTACCACGGCAACGAGCTGCACTACTTCGACGACCTGCTCGGAGGGAAGAACGTCTGGGCGAACCTGAACGCCGGACCGGCGCTCTGGGACCAGCTCGCGGTCCGCTTCGTGATCCTCCCCGGGGAGCAGCCGCTGCCCGGATTCACGCGCGTCGAAGGACCGGTCCCGGTGACACCCGGCGGCACCGCCGTGCTCTACCAGCGCGACAGCGCGCCCCCGTGGGCGCGCGTGGTGCCGGCGGCGGTGAAGGTCCCGGAGGCCCAGATCGTCCCGACGGTGGTGGACCCGCGGTTCCCCTCCGATCGCGTGGTCCTCCTCCCCGACACGGCGTCGGTGGCCACGACCCCCGTCGGGGACAGCCTTCCGGCGCCCTCCGCACGGCAGGCGAGGGTGGCGCACTGGGCGCCGGGGGCGATGACGCTCGCCATCGAGGGTGAGGATCCCCGTCCGGCGTGGCTGGTCGTGGCGGAGAACTGGTATCCTGACTGGCACGCGACGGTGGACGGGCACCCGGCGGCGGTGCATCGGGGGCAGGGGACACTGCTGGCGGTGGAACTGCCCGGCGCGGCTCGCGAAGTGGTGCTCCAGTTCGCCTCCGCGAGCTACCGGACCGGGAAGCTGGTGAGCTGGGCGGGGCTCGCCCTGGCTCTCCTTGCCATGGGGGTGCCCGCCCTCCGCGCACGGAGGCGGCGTGGCTGAGCGCGCCCTCGTCATCGTCCCGACGTACAACGAGTCGCGGAACCTGCCGCAGATCGTTCCCGCGATCCTGGCCCAGGACGTCCGGCTCGAGGTGCTGGTCGTGGACGACAGCTCGCCGGATGGCACCGGGGCCCTGGCCGACGACATGGCCGCCCGGAATCCCCGCATCCACGTGCTCCATCGCGGGGAGAAGGAGGGACTCGGCCGGGCCTACCTGGCCGGCTTCCGGTGGGCGCTGGAGCGCGGCTACGAGTACGTCCTCGAGATGGACGCGGACTTCAGCCACGACCCCAAGTTCCTTCCCAAGTTCCTCGCCGCCGTCGAGCACGCCGACCTGGTGATCGGGTCCAGGTACAAGACCGGCGTCAACGTGATCAACTGGCCCATGGCCCGGCTCCTGCTGTCGTATTACGCCAACGTCTATGCCCGCGTGGTGACGGGCCTCCCGCTCACCGACGCGACCGGGGGGTTCAAGTGCTTCCGCCGGCGGGTCCTCGAGGCGGTGAACCTGGACCGGGTCCGGTCCAACGGCTACGCGTTCCAGATCGAGATGAGCTTCCGGGCCTGGAAGAAGGGGATGCGGATCGTCGAGATCCCCATCGTCTTCGTGGACCGGGTGGAGGGCCAGAGCAAGATGAACAAGCGCATCGTCCGCGAGGCGGTGTGGATGGTGTGGTGGCTGCGGCTCCGGGCGATGGTCGGACGACTCTGAGCGCGGGGAGTTCGGCATGGTGAACGGAGTCCCGTTCTTCAAGATGACCGGGTCCGGCAACGACTTCGTGGTGCTGGACGGCCGGGACACGACGCCGGCGGACTGGCCTCCCGAGCGGATTCGCGCCGTGTGCGACCGGCGGATGGGCGCGGGGGCCGACGGCCTGGTCATCCTGGCGCCAGATGCCTCCACCGGCGTCCGCATGCACTTCTACAACCTCGACGGAGGCCGCGCGGCGATGTGCGGGAATGCCGCGCTCTGCAGCACGGCCCTGGCCGCGCATCTCGGCCTCGGGGAGGCTGGGGGGATGACCCTGGGCACCGATGCGGGGCCATTCCGGACGCGGGTGGGTGGGGCAGCCTGGACCGCCGAGCTCAACCTGCCGGACTTCGCCCTGCCGGCGCCGGTGCCCGGAATCGCCCCCGAGCCGGGCGAGGAGGACATCGCGCTCGCCACGGTGGGAGTCCCTCACCTCGTCGTCCTGGTGGCCAACGTGGACCTGGTGGACCTGGACCGCCGTGGCCGGGAGCTCCGGCACCACCCGGCCCTCGGGCAGGCAGGCGCCAACGCGAACTTCATCAGCCCCCCGCGGCGGGGGGATGACGCCTGGCGGATCCGGACCTTCGAGCGGGGAGTCGAGGGGGAGACCCTGGCCTGCGGGACGGGGACCGTGGCGGCCGCCGTCTTCACCGCCCAGAAGGGGCTCGGCGGGTTGCCGCTCCGCTTCCGGAGCAGCGGGGGTCCGATCCTCGAGGTTCGGGCGACGCTCGGCGGGGGGCAGGCGACGGACGTGTGGCTTTGCGGAGAGGGTCGGCTTGTGTATCGCGGGGAGTGGCTGGAGGTCGCCGGTCCAGACGGGCGGGGAAAAACCGCGTAGTGCCTTGTACAGCAATCACTTATAACGTCGGTGACTCTCCGGCCCGGAGCCGGGAATCCCGACTTCTCCACGCATCAACTTAACATAACATATCTTATACGACGTTCTCATCGCGCTCGGTGCCGGCTCGATGCCACGGCACTGTCGCCTCCCCTCGCGAGGGACGGCCCGGGAGGGCCAAGCGATAGGCCCCGAACGGGGGTCCGGGGCCTCTCCTCCGACGGGGCCTGCCGCGGCCGTCAGTTCGGGCTGCCTGCCGCGATCTCGGCCAACCGCACCTTCGCCTCGGTGGCGAAGCCCGTGGTGCCGTGGGCATCCACCACGGCCTGGAATGCAGCGATCGCACGATCCTTCTCTCCGGCCGCCATCCACGCCCGTCCCGCCTGGGTCAGGTAGTCCGCCTTGAGGTACGGACTGGTCGCGGCCTCGGAGGCTCGCCGGTAGGCCTCGGCGGCCTCGGCCCCCTTCCCGGCATTCTCCAAGGCGGCACCGAGGAGCCCGCTCGCCGGGGCGACGAACTTGGCGTCCGGGCCGCTGGCGAGGAAGTCCTGGAGACCCACCACCGCCAGCTCCTGCTGCCCGCTGATGAGCCGGACCTGGTTGAGCGAGATCACCGCTTCCTGCGCCGCGTCGGTGCCGCGGAATCCCTCGGCGATCCGCTGGAACTCCCCTGCGGCCCGTGGGAGGTCGCCCGCCTCGGCGATCGACCGGGCGGCCCCCAGCTGCTGCGAGGCGAACATCTCCTTCCGCTTTCCGCTCGCGACAACGAACCAGGCCGCCAGGGCCGCCAGGGCGAGGGTCCCGCCCGCGAGGAGGAGGAGCTTCTGGTGCCGGTCGAGCCAGTCCGCCAGCGAGACCTGGGCGTGCGGCGCTGCAAGCGCCGGCGCCGGGACTGCCTGTCCCTTCGTCGTCATGCCGATGTCGTCCTTGTTGGGCGGTCGTGCCATAGCCTCGAATTATCGCCGGGCGCCGCCCCGGGAACAAGTACGGGGCCGGGACCGGATCCTCCGGCCCCGGCCCCGCCCTGCCGGGCATTCCGGGCGGCCGGCAGGCCCGGCTAGAAGTCGAATCCGGCCAGAAGGAACCAGGTCTTGTTCTTGGGGTCGACCGTGGCGCCGGAGGAATCGAGGCTGGTCACCCCGAACTGGTAGCGCGCCTCGAGGTTGAGCCCGCGGATGCCGCCGAGCCGAACGCCCGCGCCCAGGATCCCGCCGAAGTCCGTGTCCTCAAGGTCATCGCACGGGTCCACGCCGGGGATGACCTCCGGCATGTCGCACGAGACGTTGAACGACGCGTACGGGCCCGCCACCGCGTAGAGGTTCACCACGAGGAGCGGCAGGTCGAACTTGAGGAGGACCGGCACGTCGATATTCTCGAGCTCGATGTCTTCCGCCCCCTTGGCGACGTACATCACCTCCGGCTGGATCGTGAGGACGCTGGCAGGGGCGAAGCGCAGGGCCACCCCGGCCGCATATCCCGTGCGGCTGTCCACCTCGAGCTCGGAGATGTCGGCATAGGTGAGCCCGGCCTTCACGCCGAAGGCGAGCTGGGCCTCCGCCCCCGCCGGGATGAGCAGGGCCGCCACGAGTGGCGCAGCGAGCCGGAACGGACTGGTCATGGTGCCTCCCGGAAGTCGAGGGTCAGCCGGCCCGCAGGGACGGACCGGGCGCGCCCCCGTTCGGGGGCCCCACCCATCACGTGCGATGCCCCCGGCAGGAATTGAACCTGCGACCAACGGTTTAGGAAACCGCTGCTCTATCCGCTGAGCTACGGGGGCGGAAACAGGAATCTAGCGCCGATCGCCGGGAGGACCCAGCGGCCGAAGGTTGTCGACATTTCCACGGCAGGCAGTTGTCCACAGTTGAGAATGATGGGAATTCAGCTTCCAGGTGACCTGAAATGTCGGCTCTATCTCTCTATGTCAAAAGACGTTCCAAACATGATCTCATCCTCATTCTGGACCTGGGACACGCGGGCGACTCGAGCCAGCGAGGGCCCCCGCCAGAGCGCGGCTTCCAGTTCCGCCAGGGCCCTGGGCGAGCCCTGCGCCACCACCTCCACCGAGCCATCGGGCAGGTTCCGGACCCGGCCACCGAGCCCCAGTGCCGTCGCCCGGTGGCGCACGAAGTAGCGGAACCCCACCCCCTGCACCTCGCCCTCCACCAGGAATCGCGACGTGGTCACGCCTGGCGTTCCCGCCACGCCTTGAGGGCCTCGACCGCGATCGGGAGGACCGAGAGCACGATGATGGCCAGGATGACCATGGAGAAGTTCTCCTTGACCACGGGAAGGTTCCCGAAGAGATAGCCGGCCCAGACGAAGAGGCCCACCCAGAGGACGCCACCGATGACGTTGTAGGCAAGGAAGCGGCTGTAGGTCATCGTCCCGACCCCGGCCACGAAGGGCGCGAAGGTCCGGATGATCGGGATGAACCGGGCGAGGACGATCGTCTTGCCCCCGTGCCGCTCGAAGAAGCGGTGGGTCCGGTCGAGGTAGTCCCGCCGGATCATCGGGTACCGCCCTTCGGCCACCCCCTTCCCCAGCCAGGCCCCGACCCAGTAGTTGACCGTGTCGCCCGCGATGGCGGCCCCGGTCAGGAGGAGGAAGAGGACCCCCGGATCGAGCCCCGACCCCAGCGCGGCCAGGCTGCCGGCGGCGAAGAGCAGCGAGTCCCCGGGCAGGAAGGGCGTCACGACGAGCCCGGTCTCGCAGAAGATGATGAGGACGAGGATCGCGTAGGTCCAGGTGCCGTACTGCGCGATGATCTCGCCCAGATGCCGGTCGAGGTGCAGGAACAGGTCCGCCAGCTGGGTCAGCCACTCCACGGCATCACTCCCGGAAGCCGAATTCACCGATGAGGGGGACGAACCGCACGTCCCCGATGGCGGATTGCTCCACGCCGCGCGTGGTCCGCTGGACGAGGGTCAGCACCTGCGCCTGCCGGTCGCCGAGCGGGATGACCAGCCGGCCGCCCTCGGCCAGCTGCTCCACCAGCGGGGCCGGCACGCTGGGCGACGCGGCGGCCACCAGGATGGCGTCGTAGGGGGCGAAGGCGCGCCACCCCAGGGTGCCGTCCCCCACCAGGACGGTCACGTTGCGGCACCCGGTCGCCTCGAGGACCTGGCGCGCCTGCTGGGCCAGGTGCGGCAGCCGCTCCACGCTGAAGACCGTCCCGGCCAGCTGGGAGAGCAGTGCGGTCTGGTAGCCCGAGCCGGTGCCGACTTCGAGGGCCTTCTCCCGGCCCGTCAGGGCCAGCACCTCGAGGTAGCGCGCCTGGACGAACGGCTGCGAGATCGTCTGCCCGCCGCCGATCGGCAGCGCCGAGTCCTCGTAGGCGCGGTGACGGACGCTCTCCGGGACGAACAGGTGGCGCGGCGTCTCCGCGACGGCCCGGAGGACCGCCAGGTCGCGGATCCCCTTGCGGCGGAGGGTCTCGACCAGCTGGGCGCGATAGCCGCCGTAGCCGTCGCCGGGGGTCACGCCCCGAGATGCCATCCGCTGACGGTCTCGAGCAGCCGGTGACTGGTCAGGTCCATGTGGAGCGGCGTCACCGAGATGTAGCCGTCGGCCACGGCGGCGTGGTCGGAGTCCTCGCCCCCCGTCCAGGTGATGGTGCCTCCGCCGATCCAGTAGATCTCGCGGCCCCACGGGTCGTTCATCCGGGTGAGCGAATTGGAGAAGTACCGGCTGCCCAGGTGGGTGACCTTCACTCCCTTCACCAGGTCGGCGGGGATCGGGGGGAGGTTCACGTTGAGGATCATCGCGGGGGGGAAGTCGGTCTGCACGATCTGCCGGATGAGGCCGGTGAGGCGGGGCCGGTAGGTCTTCATCAGCTCGGGGTCGTGCCCCGCGAAGCTGATCGCCACGCCGGGCACCCCCAGGGTGACCGCCTCCATCGCCGCCGAGACGGTGCCGGAGTACAGCACGTCCTCGCCCATGTTCGGCCCGTGATTTACCCCGGACAGGACGAAGTCGGGCCGGTCGTCGAGCAGGGCGCCGAGGGCCAGCAGGACGCAATCGGTCGGCGTCCCGTCCACCTGGAACGCCCCGTCGGGACGCCGGGCGGGGCGCAGCGGCCGGTGGAGGGTGAGGGAGTGGCTGGTGCCGCTCTGTTCGCGGTCGGGAGCGACGACCGTGCCCTGCCCCACCTCCTGGCTGGCCTCGGCGAGGAGCGCGATGCCGGGGGCGAGGATCCCGTCGTCGTTGGTGATCAGGAAGCGCATCGGCCGGAAAATAGCCGGGCCCGCGGCGGGCCGGCTACCGGCCGTCGAGCAGGGCGCGCACCGCCTCGAGTTCCCGCCGCAGGTCGCGGGCGGTCTCCACCGCGAGGGCGCGGTGCGCCTGGGCCTTGAGCTCGCCGGAGCGCTTGTACTGGTCCAGCCGCTGGCGTGCCCCGTCGATGGTGTACTTCTCGGTGTAGAGGAGGTGCTTGACGAGCATGATGAGCTCGACCTCGCGGCTCTTGTAGACCCGGTTGCCGGAGCGGTTCTTCGCCGGGTTGAGGAACCGGAACTGGCTCTCCCAGTACCGCAGCACGTGCGGCTTGAGGTCGGTGAGCGCGCACACCTCCCCGATCGAGTAGAACTCCTGCACCGGCCTGGCCGCGCTCATCGCCACTGCTCCGCCTTGAGGTCGCGTTCCATCAGTTCCTCCACGGCATCCCGGGCGCGCTGCTCGCCCCGGAGAATGGAGGCCACCTGGGCGCAGATGGGGAGCTCGACGCCGTGCCGGGCCGCGAGGCGTACCGCCGCCTCGGCCGTGTTGGCGCCCTCCGCCACCATCCGGTGCTCCCGGACCCAGTCCGTCGCGGACCCACCCCGGCCGATGAACTCCCCCAGCGAGCGGTTCCGGCTGAGGCCGCCGGTGCAGGTGAGGATGAGGTCGCCCATCCCGGCGAGCCCCGCGAAGGTGAGGGGGTCGGCTCCCATGGCAACGCCAAGCCGGGTCATCTCGGCGAGGCCGCGGGTGATCAGGGCCGCCCGCGGGTTGTGGCCCAGTCCCAGCCCCTCGAGCATCCCCGCCGCGATCGCGATGACGTTCTTGAGCGCGCCGCCCAGCTCGACCCCGGTCACGTCGTGGTGGGTGTAGACCCGGAGGCGGCGCCCGGCGAACAGCGCCTGCGTCGTGGCCGCCGCGGCCGGGTCGGCCGACGCCGCCACCACCGCCGTCGGCTGGCCCTCGGCCACCTCCTTCGCGAAGCTCGGTCCCGAGAGCACGGCGACGGCACGCCCCGGCAGGCAGTCGGCCACCACCTCGTGCATGAGGGCGAGCGAGTCCTGCTCGATCCCCTTGGTGGCGCTCACGACGAGGGCGTCGGGCGCCACGGCGGCTCCCAGCGGGCCGAGCACCCGGCGGGTGACGTGGCTCGGGCTCACCGACAGCACCACCGGGGCGCCCCGGACCGCGGCGGCCGGGTCCGCGAGGGCCCTGAGTCCGGGCGGGAGCGCGGCCCCGGGGAGGTAGAGCGGGTTCTCGTGGCGATCGTTGACCGCCTCGACCACCTCCGGCTCGAAGGCCCAGAGGCGGACCGCCACGCCCTTGCCGGCCAGGTGCCCGGCGAGTGCGGTGCCCCAGCTCCCGGCCCCGAGGACCGCGACGTCCGTCATGGCCGGACCTGTCCCGTCCCGCCGTCCCCCGCCCCGGATCCGTGCCGGCCGAACCGGTGCTCGGTGCCGGCGCGGAGGCGGCCCAGGTTCGCCCGGTGTGCCCAGACGATCCCGAGGGCCAGGAGCAGGTAGAAGGGGAGCAGCCCGCGCTGGTCGGGGTAGAGGAGCCGGACCGCCGGCACCAGGGCCAGCGCGGCGATCATCGAGCCGAGGGAGACGTAGCCGCTCGTGAAGGTCACCAGGGCCCACACGCCAGCGGCGGCGACCACGGCGAGCGGTGCCAGGCCCAGCATCACCCCGGCGCCGGTGGCCACGCCCTTCCCGCCCCGGAACCGGGCGAACACGGAGTACACGTGGCCCACCACGGCGGCCAGGCCGCAGGCGAGGGCCACGCCGGCGCTTCGCGGGCCGGTCCCGACCGCCCCCGCGATGAGCGTGGCCGGCACGAGGCCCTTGGCGATGTCGAAGAGCGCCACCGGCACGGCCGCCTTCCACCCCGCGGCCCGGTAGAGGTTGGTCGCGCCGAGATTTCCGCTTCCCACCCGGCGGAGGTCCACGCCGCGGAGCAGCCGGGCCGCGAGGAGGCTGGTGGGGATCGCCCCGAGCAGGTAGGAGGCGGCAAGCGCCGCCGGGAGCGGCAGCGTCACGACCGTGCCGATCGCCCGGACCGCCGCCGGAGCCGGAGACGGATGGGCGAGCCCTTGAAATCCCACGCCTCGCGGAATCCGTTCACGAGGTAGCGCTGGTATGCCTCCGGCACCTCCTCCGGCCGGTTGGAGAAGATGGCGAAGACCGGCGGGGCGGTCGCCACCTGGGTCGCGTAGAGCAGCTTCACTTCCTCGCCCGCGGACTGGGGCGGCATGTTCCGCTCGACCAGCCGCTCGAGGACCTTGTTCACCTCGGCGGTCCCCACCCGCTGCTGGCGCAGGTCGGCGACCTCCAGGATCAGGTCGAGCAGGTGCCGCACCCGCTGGCCGGAGAGGGCGGAGGCGTAGACGAACGGGACGTCGCGCAGGAAGGGCGCACGCGCCACGACCTCGTCCTGGCCCCGGCGGGCGGTGTTCGGATCCTTCTCCTCGACCAGGTCCCACTTGTTCACCACCACGATCAGCGCGGCACCGGCGTCCCAGGCCTCGTTGGCGATCCGGAGGTCCTGCACGTGCACGCCCAGCGTGGCGTCCACCACCAGCACGCACACCTGGGCCCGCTCGATGGCCCGCCTGGTCCGGAGCGTCGAGTAGAACTCGATGTCCTCGTCCACCTTGGCACGCTTCCGGAGGCCCGCCGTGTCGATGAAGGTGAGGGTCCGGCCGTGGTAGCGGAGGTGCGAGTCGATCGCGTCGCGGGTCGTCCCCGCGTCCGCGCTCACCACCAGCCGGTCCTCGCCCAGCAGCCGGTTGACCAGGGACGACTTCCCGACGTTGGGCCGCCCCACGACCGCCACGGCCACGGCCTCCTCGCCCTCGGCCTCGGTGCGCGGCGGGAAGCGCGACACGATGGCGTCGAGGAGGTCCCCGCTCGCCTTGCCGGACTGGGCGGAGACCGCCAGCGGCTCGCCCAGGCCCAGCGCCCAGAACTGGTGGTGCGCCTGCGTCGCAGGCAGGTCGTCGAGCTTGTTCACGGCGAGGAGCACCGGCCGCCCGCTCCGGCGGAGTCGCGCGGCCACGTCCTCGTCGACCGGGTTCAGCCCCTCCCGCCCGTCCACGAGGAAGATCACGACGTCGGCCTGCTCCAGCGCCAGGTTCACCTGCCGTTCGATCGCGCGGTCCATCGAGTCCCGGGAGCCGGGGAGGAGACCGCCGGTGTCCACCACCCAGAAGGCGCGGCCGTTCCACTCCGCCTCCCCGAAGTGGCGGTCGCGCGTCGTGCCCGGCTGGTCGGAGACGATGGCGCGCCGGCCGCCCACGATCCGGTTGAAGAGGGTCGACTTGCCGACGTTGGGCCGGCCCACCAGCGCCACCGTGGGCCGGTTCACGCGGCCACCGGCGCTTCGAGGGCGTCGACGAAGCTGTGGGAGAACCGGATCGGGACGGTCACCTGCCGGGCCAGGTCGTGCGCGTCCACGTTGTCCATGAAGAGCATGTCGTCGTTCACCGACTCGGCCGGCAGCAGCGCCAGGTCGAGGTCGGTGCGACCCTCCAGGGCCGCCAGGAAGGCGCTGCCGGGGAGCAGGCCGGCGGTGGTCACCCGCGGGCCGAAGAGCGGGTTCTCCAGCTCGATCAGGTCGAAGTGCGCGCCCGTGGCCTCGGCCAGCGGCACCAGCACCTGGGGCATCAGCGCCGCCATCGACGTGCCCGTGAGCACGCCGATCCGCTTCCCCGCCCATTCGCCCAGGCCGGCCGCGCCCTCGTGGATCCGGCGCTGGAGGTACCGGACGCTCCCCACCCCGTTCTCCACCTGGTCGAAGTCGCCGTAGGTCTCCTCGGGCGGGAGCGGGAGGCGGGCGCGAAGGTAGAGCTCGTCCGCGCCGAACGCCCAGGTCTCCCCGCGCGCCGCCCGGGCCCTCGCCGCGCGCCCCTCGACCACCTGCACCGCCGCCCGGCACTCCGCCTCCGTCGGCTCCCGGACCAGCGAGTGCTTGCTGTATTCCGTGAGGCCCACCGGAACCACCGACACGCTCAGGACCGCCGGCCCGAAGTGCCACAGGTCGTCCAGGGTTCGCTCCAGCACCGCACCATCGTTCACCCCCGGCGACATCACCACCTGGGTGTGGAACTCGAGTCCGTGGTCGGCGAATGCGCGAAGCTGCGGCAGGATCTCCGGCGCCGTCGGGTTCCGCAGCAGCCAGCGCCGCACCACCGGGTCGGTGGCGTGCACCGACACGTAGAGCGGCGACAGGCGGTACTCGATGATCCGCGCGGTGTCCCGCGGCTTGAGGTTGGTGAGGGTGGCGAAGTTGCCGTAGCGGAAGGACAACCGGTAGTCGTCGTCGCGGATGTAGAGCACCTCGCGCAGCCCGTCGGGGAGCCCGTCCACGAAGCAGAAGTCACAGCGGTTGGCACAGCGCCGGATGCGCGGCGGCTCGACGTCCACGCCGAGGGGTAGCTCCAGGTCCCGCTCGACCTCGAAGACCACCTCGGCCCCGTCGGGGCCGCGGGCGTGCAACTCGAAGGCGTCATCGGCCGTGAGGAACTCCCAGTCGAGGAAGTCCTCCAGGTCGCGGCCGTTCACCGCGAGCAGTTCGGTGCCGGGAGCGAGTCCGAGCTCCTCCCCGATCGAGCCGGGGTGCACCTTCGTGACCTTGATCATCTGCTTGAGCCTTGGTCAGCTAAGCAGCAAATATGCCGGGAGTTACGGTCCTGCGGAAGGCCCCGCTCGAGCCGGGGCTCAGAGGCCCCGGATCAGGTCGTCCGGCGGGATGAGCGCGGCGAAGGGCTCGTAGAGCCGGGTGAAGTCGGTGGCGGAGAGGTAAGGCCGCGCCACCAGCGCGAAGGCCGCAAGGAGGGCCACCCGGGTGAGGGGCTTCGGCGCCACGCCGGGGAGGAATGCCGCCGCGACGTCCACCGTGTCGCTCACCTGGCGCTTGACCCAGCCCACCATCCACGGCATGCCGTCCAGGACCTGGCGGAGCCGGCGGCGGGCGAGGCGGTATTCCGCGCTCTCGGTGAATGGCTCTTCCTTCGCCCGCCAGGGGAGGCGCGCGACGGCGACCCAGGTGCTGAGGGGAAGGCGGCGCAGGGCCGCGAAGAAGGCCCGTGCGAGGGGCGTCGGATCTCCCACGAGATCCGCACGGGTTCCGGCGAGGGGGTCGTGCTCGGACATCGGCAGGCCTCCGGTCGGGAGCCCCTGTGCGCCGGGCTCAAGCCCCAAGGTGGGGGGCCGGAGCGGAGGCCGCAAGGCTTTTCCGCTGGCCGCACGGCCAGCCGGCTCAAGCGCCTCCACGCTCCAGGTGCAGCGCGAACGCATCGGGCAACTCGCTGGCGCGAATCGCGGCCGCCGCCCGGGCCACGTCGTACTCCACGCGCCGGAGCCGGGTGGAGATCCCGGCGGTGCCCAGGTCCACCAGGGCGTACGAGGCCCTCCAGTCGCCGTCCTTGGGGCGGCCGACGCTACCCGCATTGAGGAACTGGACGCCGTCCACCACGCGATGCCACGGGCGGTGGGTGTGGCCGAATGCGAGGAGGTCCCCCACCCGGGCACCCGCGTGGGCCGCCATCTTCCGGCAGAAGTCGTCGGAGCGATCCGCGGTCCAGTAGAGGGTGTTGAGGGTCGGGGCGCCATGCACCAGGATCACTCGCGGCCCGGGCAGGTGCCCGCCCGTGGCCATCAGGTCCAGCCGGAACGGAAGCGCGGCGAGGTGGGCCTTCGTGGCCGGCGACACGTGGGCGCGGGTCCACCCGTAGCTCAGGTGGCTCAGCGCCTCCTGCTCCGGGTCCTCGTACCGGCACCCGCAATGGGCATAGTCGGTGGCGACCGTGCTGTCGTAGTTCCCCGCCACCCCGGCGATGCCGCGCTGGCGAAGGAGTGCCACGACCTCGTCGGGCCAGGGGGCGTAGCCGACGAGGTCGCCGAGGTGGAAGCTGCCGGTCGCGCCCTCCCGCTCGGCGTCCGCCAGCACTGCCTCGAGGGCGGGGAGGTTGGCGTGGATGTCGGGAAGGAGCGCGATCCGCACCGGGCGCTCCTAGTGGGCGGGCCTGGTGGCCCGGATGAACGCGCTCCGCACCACGCCGTCCACCTCACGCGCGTGGCGTTCGGTGTCGGGATCGAGGTCGCCCAGGATGGCGCGGGCGTCCTCGTGCCCGAAGACCCGGGTGGGCTCGACGCCGGCGCCAACGAACCCGGCGGCGGCGAGCTCGCCGAGGTACTCCGCCTCGGTCAGCGCGCCGGCCACGCAACCGGTCCAGAGCGCGACACTCTGCCGGACCGCCTCCGGGAGCGGGCGGCTGAGCACGATGTCGGACACGGCGAACCGGCCGCCCGGCCGGAGGACCCGGAACGCTTCCCGGAGGACGGCGCCCTTGTCGGCCGCCAGGTTGATCACGCAGTTGGAGATGATCACGTCCACCGAGGCGTCGGGCAGCGGGATGTGCTCGATGTCGCCCTTCAGGAACTCGAGGTTTGTGGCACCCGCCTTCCGCTGGTTCTCCCGGGCGAGGGCCAGCATCTCGTCGGTCAGGTCGAGGCCGTACGCCTTCCCCGTGGGGCCGACCCGCCGGGCCGAGAGGAGGACGTCGATCCCTCCGCCCGACCCGAGGTCGAGCACCACTTCTCCCGGCCGGAGCTCGGCCAGTGCCGTGGGGTTCCCGCAACCCAGGGAGGCCAGGACGGCGGTGTCGGGCAGCTGACCGACCTCGACGGCATCGTAGAGGTCGCGGCTGATCGGGTCCGTCGGGGTGGCGGAGGTGGTGCAGCAGGCGGGGCCGCAGCAGGAGGCCCGGCCGCTGCGGGCCTGCCGCGCGGCTTCGGCGTACCGGGCGGTGACCTGGGCCTTGATGTCGGGGATCGTCGTCACGGATCGCACTCCAGGTGTTCGGTTCGGGGTGGGCATCAATATATCAAGATGTTTTGATATGTCAACGGGTGGCCACCCCGGCCGGGGCGCCTTAGGCTTCCTGCCGCCCCCTTCCCTGCTCCGAGGATCCCGCGTGCCGCCGAGAACACCGACGACCCTTCTCCGGGCCCTGAGCCTCGTCCTGACGCTTGCCGGGCCGCTTCCAGGGGTCCTGGCGGCCCAACCCGTCCCCCAGGGCCTGCAGGTCAAGTACGTCCGGGACAGCGAGGAGTACGCGACCCTCACCCGGCAGATCTACCGGGTGGCCGCGGCGACCCTCCCGGCGCCGGCGCGGGGTGGATCCGATGGGGCGCCCTGGGCCGTGGCGCTCGACGTGGACGAGACGGCCCTGGACAATTCGGCCTACGAGCTCGAGCGCGCCACCTACGGCATCCCCTTCAACGATGCCTCCTGGACGGCCTGGGTAGGCCGGGGGGAGGCCGGCGCCGTCCCGGGAGTGGTCGAGTTCATCCGCTCGGTCCGGGCGGCCGGCGGCCGCGTGGCGTGGATCAGCAACCGGGACGAGAGGACGCGCGAGGCCACCCGGGCCAACCTCGCGGCGCACGGCCTGTGGGCCGAGGCGGATCTGCTGTGCCTCCAGCGCGC
The DNA here is from genome assembly GCA_025924275.1 of Gemmatimonadales bacterium. Classification (GTDB taxonomy): domain Bacteria; phylum Gemmatimonadota; class Gemmatimonadetes; order Gemmatimonadales; family GWC2-71-9; genus JAICEH01. The sequence goes on from JAICEH010000003.1 coordinate 17,141, forward strand.
GGCGGACACGGCCTACACCAAGGCCCGACGCCGGTCGGAAATCGCCACCGGGAGCGGCGCGTGCGCCTGGCCGGGGACGCGGCCCCGCATGGTTGCGTTCGTGGGCGATGCGATGGGTGACTTTCCCGCGCCCGACGAGCCGGCCTCCGCCGGGACGCCCGCGGGGGAGGCCGCGTTCGGCACGCGGTTCTTCCTCCTGCCGAACCCGATGTACGGCCGCTGGGTCACGCAGGTGACGCGGCCTGCCCCGCGGTGACGGGATGAGTCCGACCGGCGTGTGCCTCGCCCTCCTCCTCGCGGTCCAGGACCCGAGCGTATCGCTCACTCTCGTTCCCGACGAGGCGGAGGCGGCGCTCGCGATCCTCGAGGCGCGCGCGGCGGGCCGGGAGCCGGGCACCGCCGACTGGGCGGCCCTCCGCGCGTCCGAGGGCTACCGGCGGCTCCACCTGCGGGAGGCGACGATGGGCCGCGGGTTCAGCGACAGCACCTTCGCCGCCTTCCTGCGCGAGGACTCGATGGCGGCGAGGGCCCCCGCGCTCCGGGAGACGCTCGGACGCTGGGCGTCGGTGGACTTCGCGGCCCTCGGCGCCGGGGTGCTCGAGTGGCTCCCGGCGGGAACCCGCATCCGCGCCCGGATCTATCCCCTGGTGAAGCCGAGGCCCAACAGCTTCGTGTTCGAGGTACGGACCGATCCCGCGATCATGCTCTTCCTCGACCCCGACGTGACCGCGAAGAAGTTCGCCAACACGGCCGCGCACGAGCTGCACCATATCGGGCTCGCGGCGGCGTGCACCGACGAGCCCCCGGCGGGCTCGCCCGACGGCCTCCGGCAGGTGCTCCGCTGGGCCGGGGCCTTCGGCGAGGGCTTCGCGATGCTGGCCGCGGCCGGCGGGCCCGACGTGCACCCCCACGCGACGAGCGAGCCGGGCGAGCGCGCGGTGTGGGACGAGGCGGTCGCGCAGTTCGACGGGCACCTCGCCGAGCTGGACCGGTTCTTCCTCGACGTGCTCGAGGACCGGGCCGGGGGCGAGGATTCGGTCACGGCGCGGGCACGCAGCTTCTACGGCACCGCCCAGGGCCCCTGGTACACCGTCGGCTGGCGCATGGCCGCCACCGTGGTGGAGGAATTCGGCCGGGAGCGATTCCTGACGGTGATGTGCTCCCCCGGCGCGTTCCTCCGGCTGTATGACGAGGCCGCGGTCCGGCGCGAGGCCCGCACCGGTCGGCGGCTGGCGCGCTGGAGCCCCGCCCTGCTCGCCGGGCTGCCCTAGCCGCAAGGGCGCCGGCCTGAAACGCCCTGGACCGGCGCGTCGTAGGATGGCGGGCCCCCACCGGAGCGAATCCCATGAGCGCGCGCACGTCCCTCACGCTCCTCCTCGGGCTCGGGGCCGCGGGTCCCCTGGTCGCGCAGGACGCCGGCCCCACCGCCTTCACCGACGTGACCGTGATCCCGATGGACCGCGACCGTGCCCTGCCGGGGCACACCGTGGTGGTCGAGGGCGATCGGATCGTGGCGGTCGGGCCCGCAGGCAGCGTCCGCGTGCCGGTGGGGACGCACCGGGTGGATGGGCGCGGGAAGTTCCTCCTGCCGGGCCTCGCGGAGATGCACGGGCACATCCCGCCCGGCGACCAGGTGCCCGACGCGCAGATCGAGAAGGTCCTCGCCTACTTCGCACTCAACGGCGTCACCACCGTGCGCGGGATGCTGGGGCATCCGCGCCACCTCCGGTTCCGTGACCGGGCGGCGCGCGGTGAGCTCCTCTCGCCGACGATCTACACCAGCGGGCCATCGTTCAACGGCAACACCGTTCCCACGGTGGCCGCGGCGCAGGAGGCCGTCGCCAGCCAGAAGGCGGCCGGCTACGACCTGCTCAAGATCCACCCGGGCATCCAGCCGGAGGTCTTCGACTCGCTCGCCGCGGCCGCGCGCCGGCACGGCATCCCCTTCGCCGGCCACGTGCCGCTCCAGGTCGGCATCCGGCGCGCGCTGGCCCGCGGCATCGCCACGGTGGACCACGTCGACGGGTACCTCGAGGGCCTGGCCTGGGACGGCGAGGGCCCGGCGCCGGAGTCGCAGATGTTCGGCTTCAACCTGGTGGCCCGGCTGGACTGGAGCCGACTCCCCGCCCTGGTGGCGGCAACGAAGCGGGCCGGTGCGGCCATCGTCCCGACCCAGAGCCTCTTCGAGTCGATGATGGGCGGGGAGGAGCCCGCCGTGCTCGCGGCGCGGTCCGAGATGCGCCTGTGGCCTGCCGCCACGGTGGCGCAGTGGACCCAGATGACCGGGAACACGCGCCAGGGGCTCGGCGTGGATCCCGCCTCGGGTGCGGCCTTCAACGAGGCGCGGCGCCGGGTGATGCGCGCCCTGTCCGAAGCGGGTGTCCCCTTCCTGCTCGGTTCCGACGCGCCCCAGTGGTGGAACGTCCCCGGGTTCTCGCTCCAGCGGGAGCTCGATGCGATGGTGGCGGCGGGCTTCACCCCGTGGCAGGCGCTCGCGATGGGGTCGCGGAACGTGGCGTCCCACTTCGGCGCGGAGCGGGAATTCGGCACCGTGGCGGTGGGGAGGCGGGCGGACCTGGTGCTGCTGGATGCCGACCCGACGGCCGACGTCTCCAACTGGTCGAGGAAGGCCGGGGTGATGGTGCGGGGCCGGTGGCTCGACCGGGCGGAGATCGACCGGCGGCTGGCCGAGCTCAGCCGGTAGCGCGGCCCGGGCCCCCGGCGGCCAGCCGCACGAGGATCGCGGCCGCCATCGCCCTCGCCCCGACCAGGATCGCCGCCTCGTCCGCGACGTAGTCGTCGCTGTGGGGCAGCCCGACCCACCCGCGCGCGGCGTTGCTCACGCCGAGGTACCAGAAGGCCCCCGGCACCTCGGCCTGGAAGTGGCCGAAATCCTCGCTGAAGGCGGGTGGAATCGTCCGCACCTCCCGGACCACGCCCTCCCCGAGAGCGACGGCGATCGCGGCATCGGCGAGCGCCAGGAGGGCTGGATCGTTGGTCACGCCCGGGACGACCCTCGACTCGTAGGCCACGCGGGCAATCACCCCGGGCACTCCGTGGGTGTCCGCCACAGCGTTGATCGCCGCGCGGACCCGCGCGCGCGCCGCATCGTCCGCCGCGGTGACGGTGCCCTGCACCACCAGCCCGTCCCCGAGCGGCCTCGCAGGCATCGCCTCCGCCAGCACGAAATCAGGAGCTGCCGACTCCATCCGCCGGGCGGGCGTGATGGTCGACGTGGCCTCGATGGCGCGGCGCACGACGGCCGCCGCGGCGGAGAGGTCGCCGCCGCCGTTCAGCGACACCCGCACCACGTCGCGCCCGGCCATCATCCCCCCGGGGCGGGCCGCGAGCGTGCCCGACTCCAGAGGGGCGGTGTGGAGTGCGAAGATGGCCACCGGGCGGCGTTCGAGGAACACGCCGTCGGCCAGCATCGCCCGCGCCCCGGTGGCCCGCTCCTCCGCCGGCTGGAAGATCAGCATCACGGTTCCGGCGAGGTCCTGGCGCACCGCGGCGAGCGCGAGTCCGAGGGCGACTCCGATCGTCGTGTGCAGGTCGTGGCCGCAGATGTGGCGCACGCCCGGGATCACCGACCGGAACTCGACCGGATCGGGTGCCCGCGACGCCACCGCGTCCAGGTCCGCGCGGAACGCCACCACCGGGCCCGGGCGACCGCCCTCGAGCACCGCCACGACGCCGTGCCCGCCCACGTCGGTCCGGACGCGGAGCCCGGCCGCCCTCAGCCGGTCCGCCACGGCGCGCGCGGTGCGTGCCTCCTCGCCGGATAGCTCGGGATGGCGGTGGAGGTCGCGACGGAACGCCACCAGCTCCGGCTCCAGCCGACCGAGGTGCACCGACACCCGCCGGAACGTCGGATCCGGGATCGAGTCGGGCGGAACCGGCGTGGCCGCGGTGGCGCACAGGACCGCGACCGAGCAGGCGATGGCACGGGTGAGGCGGGGCATCGGGGGCCGGGGAGGGAGGACGAGGGGACCCTACGCGGGCCCCCGGGTCCCGGTTTCCGGCAGCGCGTGCCCGCGATGCCGAGGGGCGTTGCGCGCTGCTGGTCCACCGACCGGCCCGAGAACGACACGGCCACCCTCGAGGGGTGGCCATGGGATGGTTGGGCCGCGAGCACCTGACCAGAGCGGGCGACCGGACTCGAACCGGCGACGTCCAGCTTGGGAAGCTGGCATTCTACCAACTGAATTACGCCCGCGAGCGCGAGGGAGAAAAGTGGCGCTCCTCCCTCACGGAAGTCAAGCCCGGGTCACGACTTGGAGCGATACCGCCAGGCCTGGATGCCGGTCCCCGTGCCGCTGGCCGAGAGGGCCTGGGTGGCCCCGGCGGCGAGCGCGCCCACCGCCACGTCCGTGCTGGTGACCACCGCCCCCGACGCGTCGAGGAACTCGACCACGATCACGCCGGCTGCCGGCGCCTTGGGTGCGCCGCTCGCCGTCATCGCCTCCCGCCCGGTCGCGGTCGCCTGCCAGGTGGCCTTGTCGCCCGCGACCTGGAATCCGCTCACCTCGATCGCGACCGGCATCGCGAGCAGTCGGGTGGCGGCCTCGTTCGCCGCCGCGGCGTGCTTCTGCTGCTGGTGCGCCCGGATCGACGCCTTGTTCACGAACTCGTTGTACGGCTCGAGCTTGAGCAGCCGGTCCGCGGTCTCGCCCAGCTTGGCCCAGTCGTTCAGCCCGAGGTAGCTGTTGGCAAGGTTGTAGAGCGCGTCGCGATTGTTCGGCTCCATCGCGAGCACCTTGGCGAACGCCTCGGCCGCCTGGTCGTACTTCTGCTCGCGATAGGCCGCGACGCCGAGGTCCATCACCGCGCTCGCGCTCACCTCGCCGCCGGTGCCGGCGGCCTGGAGCAATCCCTGCTCGATCGCCCGGGCGCTGTCCGCCATCCCCGCGGCCCGCAGGGCCTGCGCCAGCCCCCGGCGCGCGTCCACGTCGTCGGGGCTCCTCGCCACCACCTCCCCGAGGTGCCGCGCCGCGTCCGCCGGCCGGCCGGCCCGCTGCTCCATCAGCGCGAGGTTGAACAGGCTCTGCTTCAGGAGGGCGGCCTGGTTGACCGTGTCCGCCGACTCCACGGCCGTGGTCAGGTAGGCGATCGCACTGTCGGTGTTCCCCTGGCTCGCGAACGCGGTGCCGATCTGGGCCGCCGCCATCGCCCGGGACTCCCGCAGGTCCGGCTTGTCCGACGCCGCATAGGCCTTCCGGTACCACTCGACCGCCGCCGCCTGGTCGTTGGCATCCTGGGCCAGGCGGCCCAAGCCGGCGAAGGCCTGCGGCTCCTGGTCGTAGAACCCGGCCGCCGCCTCGAGATAGGGCTTCGCCTCCGGCCCCCGCTCCTGGTTCAACAGGTCGATGCCGGCCTGGGTCAGCCCGGCCCAGGTGGGCCGGCGGAACTTCGCGATCTCGTCCTTGCAGCCGGGGGCCAGCCCTTCGGCGCGATCGAAGGCACTGTCGGCGGCGGCGATGTCGCCCTGGTAGAGTGCCACGCGCCCGAGCCAGAACCACGCCTGCGCGGAGTTGGCCTGGCCATCCCGCTCCACCGCCTCCGTCAGCACGCGCTTGGCATCACCGAGGATGCGCTCCCGGTTCGTGGCATTCTCGATGGCGCTCTTCACGTAGGTGCGCCCCGAGCTCACCTTGAAATGGGTGTCACCCAGGTCACAGGTCGGGACTTCGTAGTTGGTCGGCTGCGCCGACTTCACGATCTCGGGGATCGTCTTCGGCGCGGTCGCCGCCGGCTCCTGGCCCACGGCCGGAACGGAGATCGCCACGGCGCCCAGGGCACCGATCATCCAGCGCATCGTCACTGCTCCTTGGTTGTCGTCGCCTCGGCGCCCAGCCGGCGCCGCACCGCCTCTTGTACCTCGCCAGCCACGTCCTTCGGCGTGCGCCCCAGGCGCCTGGCCGCCGCCACCACGTCCTCGTACTCTGCCTTCACCCGCGGACCGTCGGGACCGGCCAGCACCTTGGCCCGCACCCGTTCGCCACCCACCGCCACCTCGATCGTCTCGCGCGGGAGCGTCACGCGCTCGGTCGGCCACCAGCGGAGGCCCGCGGTCGAGCTGTGGCGGAAGAAGGCCTCCCGCACCTGGTCCAGCGCGTCCGGCGGCACCAGGGCCTCGATGCGGAATCCGGGCCGGTCCTTCTTGGCCTGGGTGACCCAGACCTGGACGTCCACCGCCCCCGCCTCGGCCAGCGCCTCGCGAAGCGGCGGCAGGTACTCGGGACTCAGGTCGTCCACGTCGGTCACCACCGTCAGCACCTGCCCCGCCTCCGGGGCCGCCTCGGCCAGCACGAGGCGAAGCGCATTCGGGTAGCCGAGGGGATCCCTCCCGCCGGCGCCCCAGCCGGTGCGCCGCGCCCGCCACCGGGCCGGGGGCGGGCCGACCGACAGGATCCGGAGGAGTGCGGCACCCGTCGGAGTCGTCGCCTCGCCGGTGACAGGGCCGTTGGGCCCGATCTCGAGCCCCTCGATCAGGACGGCGGTGGCCGGTGCGGGCACGCTCATCGTCCCGTGCGCCGCGGTGACCCACCCAGTGCCCAGCGCGAGCGGCAGCGCATGCACCCGGTCGACGCCCAGTCGCTCGAAGCCGTCGATCGTGCCCACGATGTCCACCAGTGCGTCGAGCGCTCCCACCTCGTGCAGCGCCACGTCCTCCGGGGCCACGCCGTGCACCCGCGCCTCTGCCGCCGCCAGCAGCCGGAGAGTCTCCGCAGCCCGGCGCTTCACCGCATCCGAAAACCGGCCCACCTCAATGATGCGGAGCAACTCGCCCACGTGTCGGTGAGGATGGTCACCGTGCGCGTGGGTGTGGAGCAGGTGTCCGGCGTGCGGGTGGCCGTGAGCGGCCGCACCACCGGGTTCGTGCCCGTGGGCGTGCGAGTGCGCCGTCCCCACCTCCACGGCCGGGCCCTCCCGGTGCCCACCCGGCAGCGCCACCGACACCTGGACCGCCTCCACGCCAGCGCGGCGGACTCGTGCCGTGGCGACCTTCACCTCCGGAATGCCGAGCCGGGCGGGCAGTTCCGCCGCCCACTCGGCCGGGAGTCCCACCGCCACGAGCGCGCCGAGCAACATGTCCCCGCTGATGCCCGCGGCCGGGTCGAGCAGCGCAAATCGGCTCTCCGCCATAGCCTGGGAAATATCACTCCCGCTCACGCGCGAGGCAAACCGCCCGTCTCCCGGTAGAGCCACCCGGCCCCGGTATTGAAGACCACCACGTCCTCCCCCGCCTGGACGACGCCAAGGGCGGCCAACTCCTCGGCCGCTGCCAGCGCCGCACCCCCTTCGGGCGAGAGATCGACCCCCTCGAGCCGGGCCACCTCAGACGCGGTGGCGGCGAGCTGGTCGTCCGCGACCGCCACCGCACCGCCTCCGCTCTCGCGCAGGGCGGCGAGCATCAGGCGGTCCCCCAGCGGCGCGGGCACCCTGAGTCCGCTCGCCGCCGTCCAGGGGTCGGCCCAGGGTTCGGCAGCGTCGGCACCGGCAGCGAACGCGCGCACGATCGGGGCACACCCGGCCGCCTGCACGGCGAACATCCTCGGCAGGGGACCCGACACCCACCGCGCGGCACTGAGCTCCCGGAAGGCCTTCCACATGCCGATGAGGCCGGTGCCTCCCCCGGCCGGATAGATGATCGCCGAGGGCAGCCGCCAGCCCCACTGCAGGGCAAGTTCGAGGCCGAGGGTCTTCTTCCCCTCGATCCGGTAGGGCTCGCGGAGAGTGGAGAGATCCAGCGCCCCGGACTCCGCCGCCCAGGCGCGCGACGCCCGCCCGCAGTCGCCGATGTGTCCGTCGAGCAGGACGAGTTCTCCACCGAAGGACACGACCTGGGACAGGAGCGGACGAGGGGTCGTGGTCGGGGCGTACACCCGGGCGTGAAGCCCGGCGCGAGCGGCGTAGGCCGCCGCGGCCACTCCGGCGTTGCCCGCAGTGGGGATCGTGACGCACGTGACGCCGGCTGCCGCCGCGCGCGTGATGGCGGCGCTCAGCCCGCGGCTCTTGAAGGAGCCGGTCGGGTTGACGCCCTCGTCCTTGAGGACCAGGCGACCGAGCCCGTGGCGGGCCGTCCAGCGCGGCAGCGCGAGCAGCGGCGTGCCGCCCTCGCCGAGCGTGACGGGCGCCTCGCCCTCGGCCAGCGGCAGGAACCGGCGCCAGCGCCACATCCCGTGCTCCCGCGCTGGCTCTTCCCGCTCCGCCGGGAGCCAGGTCCGATCCGGGTAGCGCACCAGCCACGGCTGGCCGCACCGATCGCATACGGTCGGCAGTCCTTCCGGGCCCCGCGCGGCGCCGCACGCGACACACTCCAGCCGCCAGTCCATCACGTAGCCAGGTGGGTGCGAATGCGCTCGGCCAGCGTGCGGCTCACGCCCTCCACAGCCATCAACTCCTCCAGGCTCGCGCTCCGGACGCCCGCCAGGCTGCCGAAACGCTCCAGCAACCGGCGGCGCCGAGCCGGACCAACTCCCGGAATCTCCATCAGCCCGGAGGTGATCACCCGCTCGGTACGCCGCTGCCGGTTGTAGGCCAGCCCGAAGCGATGTGCCTCGTCCCGCAGCCGCTGCAGCAGGCGGAGGGACGGGCTCCGCCGTGGAAGGCGCACCGGCTCGGCCCGCCCCGGCAGGAAGACCTCCTCGTCGCGCTTGGCGAGGCTCGCGAGGGCGAGGTCGGGCAGGCCGACTTGCCGCGCCGCCTCCACTGCCGAAGCGAGCTGGCCCTTCCCGCCGTCGATGACCAGGAGGTCGGGCAGCGGCTTGCCCTCGTCGCGCCGGCGGGTGAGGTACCGGGTCACGACCTCCCGGATGGCCGCGTAGTCGTCCTGCTCGGCGAGGCCCTTGATCCGGAACCGGCGGTACTCCGCCTTTCGGGGCCGCCCCGCCTCGAACCAGACGAGGGAGCCGACCATGTCGCGGCCCTGGTTGTGGGAGATGTCCACGCCCGCGATGCTCCTCGGGACCGCATTCAGCGACAGGTCCCGTCCGAGTGCGTAGACGGGATCCTCCGCCCGCTCCTCGGTCTCGAAGGTCTCGAGCCGGAGGCTCTCCAGGAGGTGGCGGGCGTTCTGTTCCGCCAGACCGACCCAGCGCCCCGCCGTGCCCCGGAGCGGCACGTGGATCCGGGCCTCGCCGAGGAGGCCCTGCAGCCCCTCGAGGTCGTCGGGCGGAAACGGCAGCAGCAGGCGCCGAACCCGGCCCTCGAGCGGCAGGTAATACCGGACGAGGAAGGCGCCGAGGACCGCCGCCTCCGGCTCCTCCTCGACGTTCTCCAGGAAGCGGTGTTCCCGGCCCACCACACGGCCGTCGCGGACGCGGAGCAGGACGCCCACGGCATCGTCGCCGTCGCGCGCGAAGCCGATCACGTCGGCATCCCCGGTGCCCACGGTCTCCGCCGAGGGGGGCGCCTCGAGCTGTTCCAGCCACTTCAGCGTGTCCCGGAGGGCCGCGGCCCGCTCGAAGTCCTCGCGCTCCGCCGCCGCGGCCATCATCGCCCGGACCGCGGCCCGCACGTCCCCGGTCCGCCCCTCGAGGAACCCGAGGACATCGTTGATCATCCGCCGGTAGTCGGCCTCGTCCTGCCAGCCGACGCAGGGCGCGAGGCAGCGGCCGATGTGGTAGTCCAGGCAGGGCCGGTCGCGCCGCTCGCGGGGGAGGTCGAGGCTGCAGCTCCGGACGGTGAAGAGCCTCCGGATGAGCGCCAGCGTGCGGCGCATCTGCGCCACGTCGGTGTAGGGGCCGAA
>JAICEH010000004.1 GCA_025924275.1 Gemmatimonadales bacterium
GCCGTGCTGCGGGTCGCAGGAGAGGTGGTGGTGGACCACGACGGGGCCCACGCGGCCGAGGAGCGGCGAGGACGGGTGGGGCTCCGCGCCGGCCTCCACCCGATCGAGGTGCGTTACTTCCAGGCGGGGGGCGGCAAGGACCTGCGGCTCCTGGCCGGCCCCGAGGCGGCGGAGCCCGCACCCGTGCCGGACCACTGGCTCCGGCACTGACACAGGCCCGCCCCGCGGACGCTACTAGAGCGCCCAGCCCCGCCGGTAGGCCGGGGTGATGAACTCCGCCGGCACCTCCGGGCTCCGGACCGCCCCGGTCGCGGGATCGAGCTCGATCGGTCGGGCGAGGCGGACGGCGAGGTTGCCGACCAGCACCATCTCGGTGAGCGGCCCGGCGTGGCCCGAGAAGTTCGAGCCCGGCTGGGATCCGGCCTTGGCCGCCGCGATCCACTCCTTGTAGACCCCCTCCGTCCGCGGGTACTTCACCGGGAGGGGCGTGGCGGTCACCTCCTTCTGCTTCGCCTCGTCCAGGAGCCGCGGCTCCTGGCCGTACATCCCCGCCACCAGGGCACCGCCGTCGCCCACCCAGAGCTGCCCGCCCTCCATCGAGGGTGGCCACTTCGCGTCGGCGGCCACCTGCGGCGGACGCGGCGGGAGGATCCCGCCGTCGCGCCAGACGACCTTGACCGCCGGCCGTCCTCCCTTCGCCGGGAAGTCGTAATCGATCCGCGACGACTTGGGCGCGGTCTCGGCGTAGAGCCGGCTGGACTCGGCCGCGATCCGGGACGGGAAGCCGAGGTCGAGCACCCAGAAGGCGGCGTCCATCGCGTGGCACGCGATGTCACCCAGGGCGCCGGTGCCGAAGTCCCACCAGCCGCGCCAGCGGAAGGGGGCGTAGGCGGGCGTGTACGGCCGGTCGGCGGCGGGGCCGAGCCAGAGCTGCCAGTCGAGCCAGGGCGGCACGTTGTGGGCTTCGGTGGGTCGGTCGATCCCCTGCGGCCAGATCGGCCGGTCGGTCCAGTAGTGCACCTCGCGCACCGTCCCGATGAGCCCCGCCTCGACCCACTCGCGGATCAGCCGGGTGCCCTCCATCGCGTGCCCCTGGTTCCCCATCTGGGTGGCCTGCTGCGGCCGCCCGCGCGCCTCGGTCATCAGGGCGCGGACCTCGCTGAGGGTCCGGGCCAGCGGCTTCTGGCAGTAGACGTGCTTGCCGGCTTCGAGCGCGGCCATCGCGATGGCGGCGTGGGTGTGGTCCGGGGTGGAGACGGTGACCGCGTCGATGCTCCGGGCGTCCTTGTCGAGCAGCTCCCGGAAATCGCGATACCGCTTGGCGCGCGGGTAGCTGAGGAAGGCGTCCTCGGCGGCCTTGGTGTCCACGTCGCAGAGGGCGTAGATGGTCTCGCCCGCGACCCCGGTCACGTCGGTGCGGCCCATCCCGCCCACCCCGATGCACGCGATGCTCAGCGTGTCGCTCGGCGGGCGGTACCCGCGGCCCAGCACGTGCCGCGGGACGATGTGGAACGCGCCCAGCGCGCCTGCGGCCTGTCGCCCGAACTCCCGCCTGCTCACGCGCTTGCCGGCCATCGTCTCACTCCTCGCGTTCAGGATGCACCGCGGGGGCGCGGAGGACGGCCGCTTTCCGTCCGATGCCGCCGGTGCCCCCGGGCCCTGCACTCCGCCAGTCGTGCCCTGCCGTCGGGCCCTGCCGTCGGGATCCGCCGTCCTGCACTTCCGTGCTCGATTCCGGTCACCGATCCCCCTGCTCCCGGTACCGCGGCGGTGAATCCCCCGCCGCGAGTCACGCCGGCCGGGGTCGCGGCCGGAAGAGGAGGGCGAAGAGCACCAGGATCACCGCCGCCATCCCCGCCGGCACCAGCCAGATGCTCCGCCAGTCGTGCCCCCCCTCCGCCAGCCGGTACGCGTCCACCACGCGGCCGGAGACGAATGCCCCGATGAAGTACCCCAGCCCGTTGGTGACGAAGTTGAGGAAGCCCTGGGCCGCGGCCCGCACGCGCGGCCCCGCCTGGGCGTCGGTGTAGATCTGGCCGCTCACGAAGAAGAAGTCGTAGCACACCCCGTGCAGCAGGATCCCCGCGTAGACCAGCCACATCCCCGGCCCGGCGTCGCCGTACCCGAAGGCGACGTACCGGAGCGCCCAGGCCGCCATGCCGCCCAGCATGATCGCCTTGATCCCGTACCGCGCGAGGAACGCCGGGAGCAGCACCATGAAGACGATCTCGGACATCTGGCCGAACGTCTGGATGAACGCCGGCTCCGGCGCGCCGATTTCGTTGAGGAAGGGATTGGTGAAGGCGTAGTAGAACTGGAGCGGCACGCAGAGGAGGAAGGAACCCAGCACGAACACCAGGAAGGACCGCTCCCGGAGGAGCCGCAGGGCGTCGAGCCCGAGGGCGTCGCGCACGCTGAAGGGCGCGCCCGCCGCCTTCGGCGGGGTATGGGGCAGCGCGAGGGCGAGGAGGCCCAGGACGGCCGACGCCCCGGCGGCCAGCTTCATGGGGAGCGCCAGCGCATCCGCGTGGAGCACCTTTCCCACCACGATGCCGGCCACGATCCACCCGATGGTCCCCAGCACCCGGATGGCCGGGAAATCCCTGGCCGGGTCGGCCACGTGATGAAAGGCGATCGCGTTGGTGAGCGAGAGCGTGGGCATGTAGCAGAGGGCGTAGGCGATCACCATCGGGTAGAACGTCCCGAAGCCCGCCTGCTCCGACACCAGCCACATCAGCACCGCCCCCGCCAGGTGCAGCACGGCCAGCAGCTTCTCCGAGGCGAAGAAGCGGTCGGCCACCATCCCGATGAAGAAGGGCGAGACCAGGGCCGCGATGGCCGTTGCGCCGTAGGCGAGGCCGATCTGCTGGCCGGTGAACCCGAGCGTGGCGCCCAGGTAGGTGCCCATCGTGACGAACCAGCTCCCCCAGATGAAGTACTGGAGGAACATCATCACCATCAGGCGGGCCCGGATCACGGGAGCTCCCGGATCCGGATGTTCCGGTAGGCGACCAGGTCCCCGTGATCCTGCAGGGCGATGTGCCCGCGCGCGGCGCGGCCGTACCCCGGCCACTCGCCGAACTTGCTCGCCTTGACCTTCGCCTCCCAGTCGGGGCTCCCCAGCTGGTACGCCACCACCCGGGTCCCGTTGAGCCAGTGCTCCACGCGGTTGCCGTCCACCACCAGCCGCACCGCGTTCCACTCCCCGGCCGGCTTCACCACGCCGGCGGGCGCAGGGTACAGGCCGTAGGCCGACCCGGCCGCCGTGAGGCGGCTCAAGCCGTCCTGGTGCGCGGCGTCGTCGAGCACCTGCATCTCCGGCCCGGTGTGGTAGGTGCGCTCGGCCGCCTCCGTCACCCGGTACATGATCCCGCTGTTCCCGCCCGGCGCCACCTTCCACTCCAGCTCGAGCGCGATGTTGCCGACCTCTCCCTCGGTGATGATGTCGCCGCCCTCGCCGGTCCGGCTGAGGGCGCCGTCCACCACGGTCCAGCCGGAGGGCATCGCGGTCATCCGGAAGCCGCGCCACCCGGCAGTGGTGCGGCCGTCGAAGAGGGAGCGCCACCCGGTGGTGTCGCTCACGGGCGGGGCGGCCGCGGTGTCCGCTGCGGGGGGGGCCGGCGGCCGGGCGCAGGCGAGCGCCACCGCGAGCCCGGCGGTGAGGAAGGGTCGTGGGTGCATCGGAGTTCCGGGGTGGAGGTCAAGGGCCGGAGGGAGTCTATCCGTCGCGGGGCCCACCCGCCACCGGCCTCGCTCACGGTCCCGACGGGGCAGGCTGGACCAGCGAGAAACCGGCGCCCTGCGGATCCGCCGCCCCCGCGACCCGGCCGACCCCCGGGACGTCGTGCGGGGGTGCGGTCACCCGGCCGCCGAGGGCAGGCACCCGGGCCGCCGCGCGGTCGAGGTCCTCCACCTGGAAGTAGACCGCCCAGTGCGGGGCGCCGCCGGCTGCCGCCGGGCCCAGCTCCTGCATGCCGCCGACGGGCACCCCGGCCGCCTGCCACTCGGTCCGCCCCGGGCCGGTGCCGCTGGCGGGGCGCGCCTCCCAGTCGAAGAGGGCGGAGTAGAACTCGACCATCCGGGCGGGGGCGCGCGTGGCGAGCGCACACCAGGCCACCGCGCCCGGTTCCGCCATCACGCCGAGGCCCATGTGGGTCTTGGCCTGGTAGCAGGCCAGCACGGTGCCCTCGGGATCGCGGATGATGAAGGTGCGGCCGACGTCCAGCACGTCGAACGGGGCAGCCAGAACCCGTCCGCCGAGGCCGGTGACGCGCGCGGCAGCCTCGTCGGCGTTGCCCACCGCCACGTAGGGCAGCCAGTGCGGGCCGATGCCCTTGGCCCGCTGCTCGGCGCGCAGGCCGTACAGCGCCGCCACGTCCCGGCCGTCGAGGGTGAACACCGTGTAGAAGGTGCCGTCCCCCATGGGCACGTCGTGGGCCCGCCAGCCGAGCAGGCCGCCGTAGAACGCGACGGCGGCCGCCTGGTCGGTGGTGCCGAGTTCGACCCAGCAGAAGCAGCCGGGCGCGTGGGCGGTGACGGACGGCATCCGGGCCTCCGGGCCGCGAGGGCGGGTCCGAGGGGGTCCCGGAAAGATTCACCGGACGGGCCGGGCTGGACAGGGCCGGCGGGCGGGGCGCATCTTCGCGCAGTCCCGAACGGACCGTACCCGTGGAGTCCCGATGCCTTCCTCGCCCGACCGGCGACCGCACCAGAGCGACATCGACGTCCACGGGCAGACCCACCGCGGGCTGGTCCGGACGGAGAACCAGGACCACTTCCTCATCGCCTCGATGGAGAAGGCGCTCCGGGTGGTCACCACCAGCCTCGATCCGGGGGCCTTCAACACGCTGACGGGGGGGTCCCGCGGCTACCTCTTCTGCGTGGCCGACGGCGTCGGGAGCGGCGACGGCCGCCGCGCCAGCAGCACCGCGCTCCGGGCCATCGTCCAGCACGTCACCGCCTTCGCCAACCTGTACGCCCACTTCGACCACGCCGAGGAGGAGCGGTTCGCCAGCGAGCTGCGGGCTGGCGTCCTCCACGGGCACGAGGTCCTGCGGCAGCAGCTCGAGGCCGACGGGCAGAAGTCGGGGCTCGCCACGACGCTCACGATGGTGGCCGTGCTCTGGCCCCACGCCTTCCTCGTCCACGTCGGCGACAGCCGCTGCTACCGGTTGCGGGACGGCCGCCTCGAGCTGCTCACCCGGGACCAGACCCTGGCGGAGGCCCTGAAGGATGACGGGGCCCTCACCCAGCCGGAGGCCGACCGCTCCCCTCTCAAGCACGTCCTCGTCAGCGCCCTCGGAAGCACCGAGGCCACGCCGCAGACCAGCGTCCAGGAATGCCGCTGGGAGGACGTGATGCTCCTCTGCACCGACGGGCTCACCAAGCACGTCTCCGACGAGGAGATCGCCGCCGCGCTCGCCGGGCTCACCGATGCGGAACAGGCCTGCCGGGACCTGGTGGCGCTGGCGCTCGAGCGCGGCGGGAGCGACAACGTGACCGTGGTGATCGGCCGGCTCCGGAACTGAGGCGGAGCCGGCCGTCTCCCCGAAGGTCAGCTCCGCTCGGCGGCCGGCGCCTTGGGCCGGACCGGAGCCGGGGCCGGCGTGGGACCCGGCTGCATCCGGTAGCGCCGCATGGCCGGGCGCTCCGGCACCGTCCAGGTGACGGTGCTCTGTCGCCGCTGGCGGGTGATCTCCAGCTTCACCTGCTCCCCCGCCGCGTAGGAGCGGATGATTCGCGAGGCGTGCTCGGTCGACTGGGGCTTGCGGCCGTCGATCGACCGGATCACGTCACCGGCCCGGAGCGGGAGGGTGGAATCGGCGGGCGCCTCCAGCACCAGCAGGCCCTCGCTGGTCCCGAAATACTCCCCGAGCCCGGGGTTCAACTCCGCCAGGTGAAGCCCGGCGGGCCCGGCTCCGACCCAGAACCCGCGGCCTTCGGCCAGGTGCTCAAACTCCGGCATCCGCTCCCGGACCCGGGCGAGCTCCGGCATCCGCATCATCCCGGCCCAGCCCACCTCCTCCGCCACGATCGTGGCCGTGCGCGCGCGGCCGTCCCGGCGGTACTCGACCTTGACCGTGTCGCCCGGCTCGAGCTTCTGGGCCATTTCGACGAGGCGGTGGCCCGGCCCGGACCCCCCCTCCTCCCCCGCCTTCAGGTTGGCGAGCGACTGCCCCTGGAACCGGGTCACGATGTCGCCCGGCTTGAGACCCGCCTTCGCGGCGGGTCCCTCGGGAATCACGTCCCGGATCCGGGCGCCGACGGCGTCCAGCTCCTGGTCCGCGGTGACGTCGACCGTGACCCCCAGCCGGGCGCGCTGGGAGGTGGTGCTGAAGACCCTGAGGTCCGGCTCCTGGGCCGCGACGGGCGCGGCCGCGAGGCAGGCCAGGAGCAGGGGGGCGAGGCGGGTGGTGCGCATGGAGTTCTCCCGGGTGAGTCGTACGTGCTGCCGGGAGAGATGCGCCTCCCCGGGCCAGGGTCGCATCGCGCCGGCCCGCGGCGGGGGTGGCGAAGGCGTGCCGGGCGGGGTAGCATCCGGGAGACCCGGTCCCTAGGCTGGAGGCAGTCCGATGTCCCCGCTGGCCCTGCTCGCCCTCGCGGCCGCGCTGGTTCCCGCGCCCGCCGCCGACACCACCTACAACGGCGTCACCCTGCCGGCCACGGTCGACGTCGGGGGGCAGTCCCTGGTCCTCAACGGGGTGGCGCTCAGGAAGAAGGCCGTCTTCAAGGTCTACGTGGCCGGGCTCTACCTCCCGGCCCGCTCGGGGAGCGCCAGCCAAATCCTGGCTGCCGACCAGCCCCGCCACCTCGTGATGCAGTTCCTCCGGGACGTGGACAAGGGCAAGATGTGCGAGGCCTGGGACGAGGCGCTCAAGAACAACACGCCCGACGCCGGCGCCGAGCTGAAGCAGCAGTTCGCCACACTCTGCGAGTGGATGGAGGACATCAAGAAGGGCGAGCAGTTCGCCTTCACCTACGAGCCCGGCACTGGCACCACGGTGATGGTCCGCGGTGCCGCCAAGGGAACCATCCCGGGGAAGGCGTTCGCGGACGCCCTCTGGAAGGCCTGGATCGGCCCCAAGCCCGGCCCGGGCGAAGGCTTCAAGCGCGGCCTGCTCGGCATCCAGGGGTAGCCCCGCCGGCGCCCGGCCGGGCCCGAAACATTCCGCCGCCGGCTCCCGTCACTTACCGGGGGGAGCCGGCGGCGCCATCTTGCGTGCCGGACCCGACCCGTCCCGACCCGCCACTCCGAAGGAGTTCCCGATGCGGTTGCGCTCGGTCGCGGCGCTCGCCCTGGCACTCGGCCTGTCCCTCGCCGCCGGCTGCGGCGGCCGGTCGACCGCCGGACCCACCCCCCAGGCCGCGCCCGCCGGCGGGGCCGGTGCCCGCCCGGCCCAGGCCGGTGCCCCCACGCCGCAGGACCGGCAGAAGGAGTACGACAAGGTCGTGAAGGCGGCCCGGTCGTACGCCGGGCTCTTCACCGTCCTCCAGGACACCGCGACCGGGAAGGTGCACCTGGCCGTCAAGCCCGACCAGCTGGGCCGGGACTACATCTACTTCACCGTGGTCACCGACGGCCCGCTCTTCGCCGGAGCGTTCCGGGGCCAGTTCCGGGACAACATCGTCTTCCGGATCGAGCGGCAGTACGACAAGCTCGCCTTCATCCAGCAGAACACCGCCTTCTACTTCGACCCGGCCAACGCGCTCGCCCGCGCGGCCGACGCCAACATGAGCCCGGCGGTCCTCGCGGTCGAGAAGGTGGTCGGCGCCGACAGCGCGTCCGGCACCGTGCTCATCTCCGCCGACAAGCTGTTTGTGGCCGAGGCGCTCACCCAGGTGAAGCCGCCGCCGATCCCCGGCGCCACGCCCAATCCCCAGGCCTTCGTGCTCGGCACCCGGAGCGACGAGAAGAGCCGGATCCGGAGCGTCCGGAATTACCCGGCGAACACCGAGGTCGTCACCGAGTACGTCTTCGACAACCCGACCGCCGTGGTGCAGGGCGGCCCGGAGGTCACCGACCCCCGGTACGTGACCATCGCCGTCCAGCACTCGCTGATTGCGGTGCCGGAGAACGACTTCCAGCCCCGGTTCGACGACCCGCGGGTGGGCTACTTCGGGCAGCAGGTGACCGACCTGACCACCACCGCGGCCGTCAACTACCGGGACCTGATCAACCGCTGGGACCTCCGGAAGAAGGAGCCCGGCGCGGCGGTCTCGGAGCCGGTCGAACCGATCACGTTCTGGATCGAGAACACGACGCCGGTTGAATTCCGCGAGACCATCCGCCAGGCCACCCTCGCCTGGAACAAGGCCTTCGAACGGGCCGGCTTCCGGAACGCCGTGCGGGTCGAGATCCAGCCCGATGATGCCGCCTGGGACGCGGGCGACATCCGCTACAACGTGCTCCGGTGGACCAGCTCGCCCACCCCGCCCTTCGGCGGCTACGGGCCCAGCTTCACCAACCCGCGTACCGGGCAGATCCTCGGGGCCGACATCATGCTCGAGTGGGTCTTCGTGACCAACCGGATGCGATCCGCCGAGCTGTGGGACGCCTCGGCGTTCGTCCCGACGGAGTGGCCCGCCGCGCCGGGCGGCCGGCCCGACCCGCGGGCCTGCGCACTCGCGCTCTGGCACCAGCAGAACGTGCTCTTCGGCCAGGCGGCCCTGGCCGCGCTCGACGCGGACCCGGCCGTCCGCCAGCGGCTGCTGGACGAGTCGCTGTACTACCTGGTGCTGCACGAGGTGGGGCACACCCTCGGGCTCAACCACAACATGAAGGCCACGCAGATGCTGGCGCCGGCCGAACTCGGCGACATGGCCCGGACCCGCGAGAGCGGCCTGCAGGGCTCGGTGATGGACTACCCGGCGCTCAACATCGCCCCCCGCGGCCGGACCCAGGGCCAGTTCGCCACCACCACCCCGGGGCCGTACGACCTCTGGGCCATCGAGTTCGGGTACTCCGAGGCCCTGGCCGACCCCGCGGCGGAGAAGGCGCGGCTGGAGCGGATCCTCGCCCGGTCCACGGAGCCCGCCCTGGCCTTCGGCAACGACGCCGACGACATGCGGGCGCCGGGCGGCGGCATCGACCCGCGCGTGATGATCAACGACATGTCGAGCGACCCGATCGCCTACGCGGCGGACCGGATCGGGCTCGCGCGCACCGTGCTCGGCGAGCTGGAGCGGAAGTTCCGGGTCGGCGGGCGTTCGCACCAGGAGGTGCTCAACGGCTTCTTCGTGACCACCGGGACCATCGGCGGCTCGGCCGCGATCGCCTCCCGGTGGATCGGCGGCGTCCACGTGGACCGGGCCATGGTCGGGCAGCCCGGGGCCACCCGGCCGTACACCCCGGTGAGCCGCGCCGACCAGAAGCGGGCGATGGACCTGCTCCGGGACGAGTTCTTCGCGCCCGACGCCTGGGACGCCCCGGAGGGGCTCTACAACCTCCTCCAGCCGCAGCGCCGGGGCTTCAACTTCTTCGGCCAGCCGGAGGATCCCAAGATCCACCAGTTCGTGCTCGGGATGCACAACGGCGTGCTGGTCCACCTGACGCATCCGGCGACGCTGAGCCGGATCTCCAACAGCGCGCTCTACGGCAACGCCTACCCGCTGGCGGAGGTGATGGGCGACCTCACCGCGGCCGTCTTCGACGCCGACCGGCGCGGGAACGTGAACGGCTTCCGGCGGAACCTCCAGGTGGCGTACGTGAACCGGCTGACCGCGATGCTCAATCCGCTGCCGGCCAACCAGTACGACTTCCAGGCCCGGGGCCAGGCGCTGGCCGAACTGCGGAAGATCCGCCGCCTGGAGGCGGGCAACGCCACCGGTGACGGCGGCACCCGGGCGCACCGGGAGTACGTCGTGTTCCTGATCGACAAGGCGCTGGAGACGCGGGACTAGGCGAGGGTCGGAGGTCGAAGGTCGAGGGACCGCGCCGGTGGAGTGGCGGGATCCCTCGACCTTCGACGTCCGATCCTAGGCCTGTCGTTTCCCCGTCCCCCGCCTCGCCGCCGCCGTCGCCGGGTCCTCCGGCCAATCGTGCCTGGGGTACCGGCCCCGCAGTTCCTTCCGGACGTCCGCCCAGCCGCCGCGCCAGAACCCGCCCAGGTCCTGCGTCACCTGGACCGGCCGCCGTGCGGGACTGAGGAGGTGCAGGGTGAGGGGCACCCTCCCCCCGCCTACCCGGGGCGTCTCCCGGAGCCCGAACACCTCCTGCACCCGGACGTGCAGCGCCGGCCGCGCCGGGTCGGCATAGTCCACCGCGATCCGTGAGCCGCTCGGCACCGCGACGTGGGAGGGTGCCAGGTCGTCCAGCCGGCTGCGGCGGTCCCACGGCACCAGGTCGAGCAGCGCGGCGCCGAGGTCGACCCCCTGGAGGTCGGCCCACCGGCGCACGGCGGCCAGTCGCGGCCCGAGCCACGCCTCGAGCGTGTCGAGCAGCGCCTCGTCCGAGACGTCGGGCCATCCGTCGTCCAGCGCGTGGAGGAAGGCGAGACGCTCGCGAAGCCGGGCCGCCCTGCTCCAGGGGAGCGCCGAGAGCCCGTCGCCGCGGATCCGGGCGACCACCAGCGCGGTCACCGTGGTCGGATCCGGGTCCCGGAGCGCCGCCTCGCGCAGCACGATCGCCCCCAGCCGCTCCACCCGCCGGGCCGTCACCGCGCGCCCGGCATCATCCCAGCCCAGCTCGTCGGCCGTCTCGACCTCGGCGCCGAAGAGCGAACGCACCTCCGCCTCCTCCATCGGCGCCGCGAGGCGGATCCGGCTCTCGCGCCGGTCGCCGTCGAGGTCGGCGCACGCGAGCCAGGCCGCACGCCCGAGCGCCTGCGGATCGAGCACCGCGCCCTGCCCGTTCCGGAGCAGGTAGCGCGCCGCCTCTCCCGGCCGTCGCTGTGCCACCCGGTCCGGGTAGGCGAGCGCGACCAGCGGCCCGGCCATCTCCTCGTCCGCCGCTGCCCGCTCCCCCGCACCGATGGCGCGACGCAGGTGCCTCGCCTCGTCGCGCACTCGGGCGAGCAGCGCCCGGTCGGCCCGGGGGTCGCCGGCGTGCAGTGCATGCACCCGCGCGCGGAGGTCGGCGTCATTCGCCTCGGCGCCCCGGAAGAGGTCGCGCTCACCGAGCAGCGCGGCGAGGTCGGCGGCGAGTCCCGCCTGGCCGAGGGCGCGGCCGCGGAGCAGCAGGTGGGCCAACCGCGGGTGGAGGCCGAACCGGGCCATCGCCCGGCCGTGGGTCGTCACCGCACCGCCCGGGTCGAGCGCACCGAGCTGGGCGAGGAGCGACCGTGCCGCGTCGAAGGCCGCGGGCGGCGGGGGGTCGAGGAATGCCAACCCCTCCGGGTTCCGCCTGCCGGCGAGCGCCAGGTCGAGTGCCAACGCCGCGAGATCGGCCTCGAGGATCTCGGGCGTGGTCCGCGGGAGCAGGTGGTGGTCCTCCGCGGCGTCCCAGAGGCGATAGCAGACGCCCGGGGCGGTGCGGCCCGCACGGCCGCGGCGCTGGTCGGCCGAGGCCCGGGAGACCCGGACCGTCTCGAGGCGGGTCATCCCGCTCTGCGGTGAATGCCGCGGGACGCGCGCCAGCCCGCCATCCACCACCACCCGCACGCCCTCGATCGTGAGGCTCGTCTCGGCCACGTTGGTGGCGAGCACCACCTTGCGCCCCGCCAGCGGGCGCAGGGCGCGATCCTGCTCCGCCTGCGGGAGCGCGCCGTGGAGCGGGAGCACGGTGGCCGCCACCGGTGGCTCGGCCAGCAGCGCCTCGACTCGGCGGATCTCGCCGGCGCCGGGCAGGAACACGAGGAGGTCGCCCTCGGTGTCCCGGAGCGCTTCGCGGACCACCGCGGCCACGGCCTCCGCTGGGCGTTTCCCGGCCCGGGGCGGCCGCCAGCGCGTCTCCACCGGCCAGGCCTTCCCCTCGCTCGCCACGACCGGGGCGCCGCCCAGCAGGGCCGCGACCGGCGCACCCTCCAGCGTGGCCGACATCACCAGGACCCGGAGGTCCTCCCGGAGGACGGCTCGAGTCTCGAGGGTGAGCGCCAGTCCGAGGTCCGCGTGCAGGCTCCGCTCGTGGAACTCGTCGAAGATCACCAGGCCGATGCCCTCGAGCGCGGGGTCGTCCTGCAGCATCCGCGTGAGGATCCCCTCGGTGACCACCTCGACCCGCGTGCCGGCAGAGACCCGCGACTCGCGCCTGATTCGGTAGCCGACCGTCCCGCCGGGCTCCTCACCCAGGGTCTGCGCCATCCAGCCGGCGGCCGCGCGCGCCGCGATCCGCCGGGGCTCGAGCAGGATGATCCGCCCCCCACCGAGCCAGGGCTCGTCCAGCAGCGCGAGGGGCACCCGCGTGGTCTTGCCGGCGCCGGGCGGGGCCTGCAGCACCGCCGTGCCGGCATCACGGAGCGCGGCGGCGAGGCCGGGCAGGACGGCCTCGACGGGGAGCGTCGTCATGCGCTTGAGGATCGCTTGCCCCCCCGCGGGCAGGTTCGCCGCATCACTCCGCCTTGAACGAGGATCCGATGCCTGCCAACCGACTCTCCCGGCTCGCGCTGATCCTGCTCGGCCTGCCGGCGTGCTCGACCTCGGCCGTCTACCAGCTGCCCGTCCCGGCGGCCTTCGCCGATGACCCTCCCCCGGAGATCCGCGTGACGCTCAACGACGGCCGGCAGGTCGAGCTGCGCGCCCCGGTCCTCCGGGGAGACTCGCTCTTCGGGCTCGAGTTCCTCGACGGCACTGACGGGCAGCAGGCCCGCCAGCGGCACGTCGCACTCGCGGTGAGCGAGGTGGGGACGCTCGAATCCAGGCGGCCCGGCCACCTCGCGGCCGCCCTGATCGCGGGCCCGCTCGTGTTCGGGTTCGTCTACCTCGTGGGATCGGACCTGTTGGGAGACGCGATGGGGAACTAGGTCAGCGGGTGTCGATTCCGGCCCCCTCGCGCGCCTCGAACCCCTCCAGCAACTCGCGGAGCACCGCGTCGGCAGGCAGCCGCCGGACCCCGTTGCTGATCGCCCCCTGCGCCCCGCGCCCCGCGATGTAGAGGACCCGGTAGATCCGGCCGGGCCGGATGAAGACCGCCATCGCCGCCTCGGCATCGGGTCGCGCCCGGGGGCCGGCGCGGCCGTTCACGACCTGCACCTCCTCGCAGGGCCCGAGCCCGGGGCTGCTCCAGGCGAGCCACTCGGTGGGGCCGAGGCGGGTGGAGTCGCGCCGCCGCTCGAGGCCGGCCACCAGTTGGGGGTCCATCGTGGCCACGACCCGGCGAGAGACCCAGCCGCCGAGGGCTGAGGCGTCGAGCTCCCCCCGCGTCTCCACCACCACCACCTGCCGGCAGTAGATGTCCGAGAACGTGAGGACGAACTCGCGTCCGCCCGCCACCCGATCCGACAGGGTGGCGCTCTCGCGGGAGCCGGCGGGGATGGTGAGGCCGAAGCTCGAGTCGGGGCTGGTGTACCGGCCGTCCTCGAGCCGTCCCAGCAGCTCGGGGGATCGGGCGGGTGGCGGCTGCGCGGCGGCGGGCGCGGCGAGCAGCAGGAAGAGGAGTGCCATGCGGTGGCTCACCCTCCAATGATAGCGCCAGTGGCGTCCGGGCTGCTTCTGCAGCCGTCTTCCCGACCGGTTCATCCGCGCTTCAAGGGGGGCGGGGCACCTTGTAGTCGGGCACACCCGGAGGGGGAGATGGTCTTCGAGGACCGCGTGCAGGCCGGTCGGCGGCTGGGGGAGGCGCTGCAGCCGTGGCGGCGCCACGCGCCGGTGGTGATCGGGCTGGAGCGCGGCGGTGCCGTCGTGGCCGCCGAGGTGGCGCGCGTCCTGGCTGCCCCCTTCGACGTGCTCGCCTGCCGCGAGATCGGGGCGCCGAGGAACCCCGGGTACGCCATCGGGGCGGTGGCGCCCGGTGCCACCTGGGTGGACGAGGCGATGGTCCACCTCCTCGACGTGCCTCGGGAGTACGTGGCCCGCAGCATCGGGACGGAGGGGCAGGAGCTGGAGCGGCGCGAATCCCGCCTTCACGGCCGCCGGCGGCCGCTGGAGCTCGCCGGGCGCACGGTCCTCCTGGTGGACGACGGCCTCGCCACCGGAGCCACGGCCCGGGCCGCTGCCGCCAGTCTCCGGCGCCAGGGAGCCCGGCGGATCGTCTTCGCCACGCCCGTGGCCGGCCCCGGCGGACTGGCCCGCATCCGCCCGGTGGTCGACGACGTCGTCGTCCTGACCATCCCCTGGAACTTCCACGCGGTGGGCCAGGCCTACCACGACTTCGCCCTGGTGGGGGAGGAACAGGTCACCGGACTCCTGGAGGCCACTGCGGGCTGATCCGTCTCAGGCGGGCACGCACCTCGCCAGACCCTCCCGGTGTGCGTACCTTCCAGTGTCTCCACCCCGCCCCCGAGGTCGGATTGGTCCCAGAGGAGTCCGGCTCCGCCGACGCGACGGCCCGTTCGTCCCAGCGCGTCGCGGCCATCACCCGTGCCCTGGGCGAGCATTATCGCCTCGGCGTCGGCCCCGAGGGCGGAGTGGCGGTGCTCGGCCGGGGCGGCATGGCCACGGTCTACCTCGCCGAGGATGTCCGCCACGACCGCTGGGTGGCGGTGAAGGTCCTTCACGCCGACCTGGCCGCGTCCATCGGCCCGCAGCGGTTCCTGCGCGAGATCCGCATCGCCGCCCAGCTCCACCATCCCCACATCCTCGGGCTGATCGACTCGGGCGAGGCGGGTGGCGTGCTGTACTACGTGATGCCCTTCGTGAGCGGCGAGTCCCTCCGCAGCCACATCGAGCAGCGCGGCCCCCTGCCCTTCGGCGACGTGGTCCGCCTGCTCCGCGAGGTGGTGAGCGCCCTCGGGCGGGCGCACAAGGCCGGCATCGTGCACCGGGACATCAAGCCCGAGAACATCCTGCTCGAGGACCGGCACGCGCTGGTCACCGACTTCGGCGTGGCCAAGGCGGTCAGCGAGGCCACGCGCTACTCCGGCGACACCTCGGTCGGCTTCGCGCTCGGGACCCCGGCCTACATGGCGCCGGAACAGGCCGCCGCCGACGAGATCGACCACCGCGCGGACCTCTATGCCATCGGCATCGTGGCCTACGAGATGCTCACCGGGGTGCTCCCGTTCGAGGCCCGGACGCCGCAGCAGATGATCGCCGCCCACCTCGGGAAGACGCCCGCCCCGCTCCGCCAGAAGCGCGCCGACGTGCCGGTGGCCCTCGAGATGGTGGTGATGCGGTGCCTGGAGAAGGAGCCGGCGGACCGCTGGCAGAGCGCGGACGACCTCCTGGCCGTGCTCGACGAGCTGCCCTCGCAGACCGCGACCCGGCCAGCGATCCCCGAGCCGCGCACGGTCGAGGTCCCCGTGGCCGCTGCGCCGGCGCCGGCCGACCCCGCGGTCCCGGCCGGGACCGGCGACCGCTGGGGAGCGGGGCGGTGGGCCGCGATCGCGGCCGTGGCAGCCCTCGTGGGGCTGGCCCTGGCCGCGCGGTTGGGCTGGATCGGCGGCTAGTCCCGGTTCGCCGCACGCGCCACCGTCACCTCGCAGGGCACCGCGCGAACCTCGCGCCGCCCCCTCAGCATCTCCTCCATCCGCGGGATCAGCCGGCCCGACCAGTCGTCGCTGGCCGTGAAGTTGGTGGCCAGCAGGCGCTTGGTGAGGATGTACGTCGCCGTCATCCCCGCGGCGTCGGTGGGCAGCACGGTCACCCGCACGTACTCCCCGTAGCTCCACAGCGACGTCTTCTGCGCCAGCACGGTCCAGATCGAGTCCGCCGGCGATCCGACGTCGAGCAGGTACATCCCGTAGCTCCGGAGCGACTCGCAGGCCGCCGCGCGCACCAGTTCCACCGGCGCGGAGAAGGCCCAGCTCGCCCCTTCCGTGACCGGCGCTGCCCGCATCCCCCCGACCGTGGCGCACGCCGAGAGGGCCAGGGGGGCCAGGGCGAGTGGGAATCTCATCGCCCCAGCTCCACGCTGAGCGCGATCCCCGGTCCGGCCCCCGGCCGGGTCGGGATGAGGGGCACGACCTGCCAGCGGTCCGAGACCATGGTGGTCCCGATGATCGCCCCGACGATCGCGCCGAGTCCTGCGCCGGCCAGCCCCCCGTACAGCGCCTTGTCGCCCGCGGTCATGCTCATGAAACCCGGCGGATCGTCGCCCGAGGCGAAGCCGGACACGGCCCCGGCGAAGAGCCCGACCGCAGCGCCCACGGCGGCGCCCGAGCCGGTCTTCCTGCTCCGTCCCGAGCTGCGTTCGAGCGAGGCGATCGACTCGAGCGCCACCAGCAGGGTGTCGGTGCGGGTGCCGTTCCCGGCGACCTCGATGCGGGCCTGCCCGTCCTCGGAGCCGAGCCACCGGCCGATGATCGGTTCCTCCGCAGCGCGGGGATGGATCCGCACCCGGTCGCCGGGCTGGACCACGGGCCTGGGGAACACCGGCCAGGGCACGCCGCGGGGAGCCTCCTGGGCTGCCAGCGGAGCCGCCCCCAGGGCGAGAAGGATGAGTGCGATCCGGGTCATCGGTCCTCCAGTCAGGGTGCTGGTGGCAACCTCGACCCTCCGCATCAAGTCGCCGTCAAGCCGGAATCCGCGCATCCAGATGCAGGGAACCACCCGGACCCGCCGACGTTTAGATTGGACGATCCGCACCCCCGGAGCCCCGTGATCCCGCGCCTCCTCTTCTCCTTCGCGGTCATCTACCTCGTCTGGGGCTCCACGTATCTCGGCATCCGGATCGCGCTGGAGAGCCTGTCGCCGTTCCTGATGGCCGCGGCCCGGTTCCTGGTGGCGGGCGGCCTGCTCTACGCCTTCGCCCGGCTGCGCGGCGCGGCGAGACCGGCGCCGGCGGCCTGGCGCGGCGCCTTCCTGCTCGGCGGGCTGATGTTCCTCCTCGGCAACGGGATGGTCGTCTGGGCCGAGACCCGGGTGAGCTCGGGCCTCGCTGCCCTGATCGCAGCGGGCACCCCGCTCTGGGTCGTGCTGATCGATCACGTGCGGCCCGGCGGGAGGGAGGCCACCAGGGCCAAGTGGGGGGGCGTGGCCCTTGGCATCCTCGGCCTGGCGATCCTCTTCCTCCCCGACGTGGCCGGGGCGCCGCGGCTCGACATGCTGGGCGCCCTGGCGGTGACGGGCGCGTCGGTGAGCTGGGCTGTGGGGTCGATCGGGTCCCGCGGGCTCCAGCTGCCGAAGGACTCGGCCCTGGCCTCCGGGATGGCCATGCTCGGGGGGGGCGTGCTGCTGGCCGTGGTGGCACTGGCCACCGGGGAGGCGGCCGCCTTCGATCCCGGGGCGGTGACCGCCCGGTCCGTGCTGGCGTGGCTCTACCTGATCTTCTTCGGGTCGATCCTCGCGTTCACCTGCTTCACCTGGCTGCTCCACGCCGTGGACCCGGTGAAGGTGGCCACCTCCGGCCTGGTGAACCCGTTGGTGGCGCTGTTGCTGGGCTGGTGGCTCGCCGACGAGGAGGTCGGCCGCCAGGCCGTGCTCGCGGCGGCGGTGACCCTGGCGGGGCTGGCGTTGATCCTGTTCGCGCCGGAGGTGAGGCGTGCGCCGCCGGGCCGTACGGGAGAGATCCCGGTGCCCGGGCCGGACATCGCGCCGCCGGCGCCTCCCGCTGCCGAGGTCCCCTGCGGCGCGGAGACCAAGGCGGCGGCCTGACCGGCGGGAAGGCCGCGGGCGCGTCGCGGCGCGTCCACGGCCGGCTCAGCCCCCGGCGAACTCCGTGAACGTGTCGCAGGCGTCCGGGTTGCCGGTGTCGAATCCCCGCCGGAACCAGCTCATGCGCTGCTCCGACGTCCCGTGCGTGAAGGCATCGGGACTGACGGTGCCGGTCTGGGCGCGCTGGAGCCGGTCGTCGCCGACGGCCGCGGCGGCGCCGAGACCCTCCTCGACGTCGCCCGGCTCGAGCAGTCCCTGCGCGGCCGCCCGGTGGCCCCAGGCGCCCGCGTAGCAGTCGGCCTGCAGTTCCATCATCACCGAGAGCTGGTTGGCCTGGTCCGGGCGCTGCCGCTGCAACTGCCGCACCTGCTCCTCGGTGCCGAGGAGGCGCTGGACGTGATGCCCGATCTCGTGCGCCAGGACGTAGGCCTGGGCGAAGTCGCCGGGCGCCCCGAACCGGTTCTGCAGCTCGTCGTAGAAGCCCAGGTCGATGTAGACGCTCTGGTCGCCCGGACAGTAGAAGGGCCCCGAGGCCGCCTGCCCGTAGCCGCACGCGGTGGAGGTGGCGTCGCGGAAGAGCACGAGCTTCGCGTCCTGGTACTGCCCCCCGCCGCGCTGGAAGGCGTCGGCCCAGAAGGCCTGCGTGCTGTCCAGCACGGCGGAGAGGAAGCGGACCATCGGTTCCTCGGCGGCGTCCTCCACCGGGGCCTCGACGCCCGCCGGCGGCGCGGCGCCCCCGGCACCCACCATCCCGATGAGCGCCAGCGGGTTCTGCTTGAAGACGACGGCGAGGATGATGAGGAGGATGATGCCGCCGAGGCCCAGGCGGCCGAAGCCGCCGCCACCGAAGCCGCGGGCGCCGCGGCGATCCTCGAGGTTCCGGCTGCGACCCGTGGGGGAGATGCGCATCGGTCGGGCTCCGCGCTGAGGGGGTCAGGTGCGGGAGGTGCGGCGTCGGGCGGCGCGGGCGGAGGGATGCGTGGGCTGCTGCAGCTCCCACATCACCTCCCACGCCCGGGCGTAGAGATCGTGGCGCACGGGGCCCTGCGTCCGCGCCACTTCGTTCTTGAAGTTGGGGTAGCCGATGTCCTCGACCGCGGCGGCGATCGCCCGGGCCAGGGCCCGCCGCGGTACCTTCGCGTGGAAACGGTAGTCCCCGGAGCGCTCGTGGATCGGGCCGAGCTCGGGGAGGTAGCGGGAGCGAAGGGCCGCCAGGTCCGACTTGACCCGCGCGCGGACGGTGAGCCGGCCGAGCGCCCGGTCCTCGGGCTTCTCGACGACGCTGAAGAACCCCGCGGTGGTGAACAGCCACATGGCACGCTACCTCGAACTCGTGACTCGCAACTCGCGACTACTTCGCCCGCTCGATGTACTCGCCGGTGTTCGGGTTCACCCGGACCCGGGTCCCGTTCTCCACGAACTCGGGCACCTGGATGGTGACGCCGTTCTCCAGGGTGGCCGGCTTGGTGCTGGCGGTCTTGGTGGCCCCGCGCACGACCGGCGTCGTGTCGGTGATGGCGAGCTCCACCACGCCCGGGAGCTGGATCGAGATCGGCTTCCCGCCCAGCCACTCGGCCACGAACCGGGTCTCCGGCTGGAGCCAGGGGCCCAGGTCGCCGGTCACCTCGTTGTCGAGGGTGAACTGCTCGTAGGACGAGGCGTCCATCACGTGCAGGTCGGTGCCGTCGTGATAGAGGACCTGCATGTCCTTGGTGTCGAGCCGGGCGGTCTCGACCTCCTCGGTCGAGCTGAAGCGCTGCTCGAAGGTATTCCCGGTCGCCAGGTTCCGCATCCGGACCTGCACGAAGGCGCGCAGGTTCCCGGGAGTGCGGTGCTGATAGTCCATCACGCGGCAGGGCTGGCCGTTGAGGATCAGGACCTGCCCCTTCCGCACGTCGCTCGCCTTCATGTCCAAGTCACTCCACCACAAGAAGTTCCGCCCGCCTGGCAGGGTGCCGGGCGGGCGGGGAAGATAGCCGCGGGAGCGGGGTTCCGGAACCGGGCCCCGCGGCGGGGGCGCGGGCCCGGCCGGCAACGCTACCGGTGGGCGATCGGATCCGGAGTGGCGTCCCGGTCGTTGATCGCGGTGCCGTCCGACCTCACTGCGCCGAGCAGCAGGATCCCCGCCACGTGCGGGGCGGCCATCGAGGTGCCGGAGAAGGACCGGTACCCGCCCCCCTTGTAGGTGGACGGGATGCCCACCCCGGGTGCCGCGTAGTCGATCGGCGGGTTGCCGTAGTTGGAGAACGAGGCGAAGCGGTCCCGGTCGTCGATGGCGGAGATGGTGTAGATGTTCGGGCCGTTCACCCGGGCGGGGGTGAAGTTGTTCGCGTTCGAGCTGCTGTTGCCCGCGGCCAGGGTGAACTTGACGGTGGCGGAGGCGTCCCGGACGGCGTCCTCGAGGCTTGCCTGGGACCCGGACCCGCCCAGGCTCATGTTGGCCACGTCGCCGTTCGCCCCGTTCGCCGCCACGTAGTCCACGCCGTCGATGATGTCGGCATAGGAGCCCGACCCGCTGGCGCCGAGCACCTGGACGGCGCAGATCCGCGCGCCGGCGGCCACGCCCACGACCCCGATCCCGTTGTTCAGGGCGCCGATCGTCCCGGCCACGTGGGTCCCGTGGCCGTGCTTGTCGTCCGGGGAACTCCCCGCGAACGAGGTGCTGCACCCCGGATCCACGTTGAGGTCCGGGTGGTCGAGGTCCACCCCGGTGTCGAGGACCCAGGCGGTCTTTCCGGCCCCGTCGCCGAATCCGCCCACCCGGGTGATGCCCCAGGGCGTCGACTGGCCCCCACCGCCTCCGCCTCCGGGGCGCTTCTGGCTCTCGATGGGGCGGATGAGCGCCATCACGTAATCGCGCTCGACCAGGCGCACCCGCCGGTCCAGCCTCACCGCCTCCAGCTTCCGCGACGGAATCACCGCCGTGAACCCGCGCGCCGCGTGTTCGCGGATCCGCTGCAGGCCGAAGCCGTTGCCCCGCGCGATCTCGGCGGCCACCCCGCGGACGTCCCGGACCTCGTCCGTGAACACCACGACGTAGCGGTTGGCCACGCGCTCGCTCAGCGCTGCGATCCCGCCATCCGGGGCCACCGGCTCGGGCGCTTCGCCGCAGCCGGCCAGGGCCGTGACGAACGAGAGGGTCAGTACGGGCACGATCCGGCGCATCGGCGCACCTCCCCGGGGAGGGGACCCCGGTCCTGCAGGTTGGCGGGCAAGGACGAGCGGCACTCGAGGGCTGCCGGCGGCTGCGGGCGAGCGATCCTGCGGAGGCCTGGGTCAACATCGGCCGAGCGCGGCGGGGGGGCAAGAGTGGCACCGGCGCCACGGGGGACCCGGGCTTGCCCGGAGCGCCAGTAACCAGTAAAGTTCGATTTACCAGTTACATCGGACTTGCCCGTGACCGCCCCCCCGGAGTTCACCTTCCTGGCCAACCATCCCGCGCTCGACTTCTGCAACACCGTCGGCGAGTGGGTGGACGGCGGCGCCGAGCGGGACCAGCTGGCGAGCCACCGGGACCTGGTCGCCTGGGGGCGCCAGGCGGGGCTCCTGTCGCCCGGGGAATCGGAGGTGATCCGCCCGCCCCGGAACGAGGCGCGCCTCCTCGCCCGCACCCGCGCGTTTCGTGGGGCGGTCTACGAGCTCGTCAGTGCCGCTCTCGCCGGGCGCCGGCCTGGTCCCGGCCAGGTCGCCCTGGTGGGTCGGGAGGTCGCCCGGGCCCACTCGGCGCGGCGGCCCGAACCGGTCCGGGGGAGCTACGCCTGGCGCTGGACCGACCCGGCTGCCGCCGACCGGCCGCTCCTCGCCGTGGCCCTCGCGGCAGCCGACCTGCTCGCCGGCCCGCTCGCCAGGGTCCACCGCTGCAGTGGCGATCGCTGCGGCTGGCTCTTCCTCGACACCAGCCGGGCCGGGCGCCGGCGCTGGTGCTCGATGTCCACCTGCGGCAACACCGCCAAGGTGCGCCGCTTTCGCCGGAGGAACCGATGATCTGCCGGATCTGGCACGGCTGGACCCCCCGGGGCCGCGCCGATGCCTACGAGCGCCTGCTGCGGGAGGAGATCCTCACGGGAATCGCCGCGCGGGCGATCCCGGGCTACCGCGGCATCCACCTGCTGCGGCGGGAGGGCCCGGAGGAGACCGAGTTCGTCACCGAGATGTGGTTCGACTCGCTCGAGGCGGTGCGGGAGTTCGCGGGCGAGGATCACGAGGCAGCGGTCGTGCCGGCCGCCGCGCGGGCGCTCCTCTCGCGCTTCGAGGCGCGTTCCGCACACTACGACGTGCGGCTGGCGCCCGCCGCGGCACAGGAGGTGGCGTCGTGACGGCCCGCGCGACCCGGGCCGCGACCGGCGAGCTGGCCACGCTGCTGGCGCTCCTCGACGAGGCCTACGACCGGCGGGCCTGGCACGGCCCCACCCTCCGCGGCGCACTCCGGGGCATCAGCGCCGCCCAGGCGGCCCGGCGGCCGGGCCCGGGGCGCCACAACGCCTGGGAACTCGCCGTCCACTGCGCCTACTGGAAGTACGCGGTGCGCCGGCGGCTGACCGGGGAGCGGCGCGGGAGCTTTCCGCTCGAGGGGTCGAACTGGTTCGCGCGGCCGGTCGTGGCGACGGAGAAGGCGTGGAAGGAGGACCTCGACCTGCTGGCCCGGGAGCACCGGCTGCTCCGCGCAGTGGTGGCCGCACTGCCCGCCTCGGCCCTCGACGGGTCGGCGGCCGGCCGGCGCCGGGCCCACATGATCCGGGGCATCGCGGCGCACGACCTCTACCACGCCGGCCAGGTGTCGCTCACCAAGCGCGTCGTGCGGTGAGCCCCCGGCCGATGATCGCGAACTTGGTCACGTTGTCGGCCCGGTCGCCGACGGCGGCGACCGCCACCTCCAGGCCGTAGCGCTCGGCCGCGGCGCAGCCGGCCACCGCCGCCAGCGCCGGGTCGTGGCGCTCCGCCACCTCGCGCGCCGCGCCGGCGGTGTCCCAGAAGGGCGCCGGGGCGAGCCAGGGGTGGTCCGTGAAGAAGCGCCCGCACTGGGCCAGCGCCACCGGATGCGAGATGACCGTGCGCACCGACTCGAGGGCCGTGCCCGGCACCACGAGGAGGCAGGGTTCGATGGGCAGTTCGACCTCGGCCATCACCTCGAGTCCGCCGCCGGCGAGCAGGGCCCGGGACTCGGTCACCGCGCCGGCGATCCGGTTGGAGAGCGGAAGCACGCCGCGCTCCGCGGCGCCGGACCGCACCGCCGCGGCCACCTCGAGAAAGGTGCGGCAGGGCACCGTCTCGATGCCGTCGCCCAGCGCCACCCGGGCGGCCGACTCCGAGAACGCACCCGGTCCCCCCTGGAATGCCACCCGCATCACGCCTCCTCCTGGGCACGCCGGCAGAGGCCCACGACCCGCCAGAGTATCTCGCGCACCTCCTCCTCGTCCAGCCCGACGCCCCGCGCCAGCGACGTGCCGTGGCGCACCACGGCCGCTTCGCGCGCCGGATCGAGGCGCGGCAGCCCGGCGGCCCGCTTCTCCGCCCCGACCTCGCGGGCCAGCGACACCCGCTCGGCGAGAAGCGCGATCAGCGATTCGTCCAGCCGGGCGATCCCGGCGCGCAGCCCCTCGAGGCGCGCCTCGCCCCCGGCGCTCACGCTGCCTCCCGTGCCGCCGGGCGGGCCAGGGTGCGGCCCGC
Organism: Gemmatimonadales bacterium; assembly: GCA_025924275.1. Classification (GTDB taxonomy): domain Bacteria; phylum Gemmatimonadota; class Gemmatimonadetes; order Gemmatimonadales; family GWC2-71-9; genus JAICEH01. Next base: position 23,293 of record JAICEH010000004.1, read on the forward strand.
CGCCTCGGCGAACGGCCGGAGCCGGGCCATCAGTTCCGCGAATCCGTCCGGCGCCAGTGATTGCTCCCCGTCGGAGAGCGCCTCCGCGGGCCGGGGATGCACCTCGATGATGAGCCCGTCGGCGCCGGCTGCCACCGCCGCGAAGGCGAGCGGGGCCACCAGCTCCGCCCGGCCGCCGGCATGACTCGGGTCCACGATCACCGGCAGGTGAGTCTCCGCCTTGAGCACCGGCACCGCGGCCACATCCAGCGTGTTCCGGGTGGCGGTCTCGAAGGTCCGGATGCCGCGTTCGCAGAGGATCACGTCGCGATTGCCGTGCGCCAGCACGTGCTCGGCGGCCAGGAGCAGCTCCGACACGCTCGCCGCGAGGCCGCGCTTGAGCAGCACCGGCCGCTGGATCCGTCCCAGCTCCTGGAGCAGCGCGAAGTTCTGCATGTTCCTCGCACCCACCTGCAGGACGTCGGCGTGGCCGGCCACCAGGTCCACCTGGCGGGTGTCCATCACCTCGGTCACCACCGGAAGCCCGGTCTCCCGCCGCACCTCGGCCAGGAACTCGAGCGCCTCGATGCCCAGCCCGCAGAACGCCCAGGGGGACGTCCGTGGCTTGAAGGCCCCGCCACGGAGCATTCCGGCCCCCGCGGCGCGCACCGCGAGGGCCGTCTCCCGGAGCATCGCCATCCCCTCCACCGAGCAGGGACCCGCGACCACCGCCAGTTCCCGCCCCCCGAACTGGGCGCCGGGGCCGTCCCCGGCCCGGACGATGGTGGACCCGGCCGAGGCGGCCCGACCCGCCAGCCGCCAGGGCTTGGAGATCCGGACCACCGACTCGACGCCCGGGAGGCCGCCCACCAGCTCCTGGTGGGCCGGCTCGACCAGCCCCACGCAGGCGATGATCGTCCGGCTTTCCCCCCGGGTGAGGAAGGTACGAAGGCCCAGCGACTCGGCCCGCTCCCGGATGCGGTCGATCTCGGCCTGGCCGGTGCCGGCGCGGAGGGTGATGACCATCGGTGCCTCGAGCGAACGGGGGACCAAGAAGAAGCGGCCCGTGGACTCCACGGGCCGCCGATCGGGTGCCGCTGCGTCCGCCTGCTAGCGCGTTCGCCCGGTCCCGCGGCCCGTGGCACGGGTCGCGTAGCGGAAGAAGCGGAAGGCGAACTGCTCGCGGGTCATGGGTACCAGCATATCCTCCGTCGGGGGATCCCGCAACCCGCCGTCGCGGCTCGATCCCCAGCTAGTCGAACAGGTCCCCGAACAGCTTCGCCACCGCCGAGCCGATGCTCTCGAACACCGAGGCGAGCGGGGCGGCGTGCTGGTCGCAGCGCTCGGTCGGCGCGGTACCGGCACGGAACCACTCCACCCGCGTGGTCGGACAGTACTCCCCGGCGAGGAGTCCGGTCTCCGCGTCGATCACCGCCGGGACCACCCCCTCGGGTGGGCTCCACTCGGCGATGTCCCCCTCCTCGCTCCAACCCGCACGATAGAACGCCGCCCAGATCGGCGCCGCGAGCGAGGCGCCCGACCCCCGGGCTCCCAGGGGCGCACGGTCGTCGTGCCCCACCCAGACGGCAGCGGCCAGGCTCGGCGTATATCCCACGAACCAGGCGTCCACGTTGTCGTTGGTCGTTCCCGTCTTCCCGCCCATCGGGACGCCCACGCCGCGGGCGCGCACCACCCACCCCGTGCCCTCCTCCACTGCCGACTCGAGCATCGAGTGCACCAGGAAGGCATCGCGCGGATCCAGCACCTCGACCGGCTCCTGCGGCTCAGCCTGCCACAGCACCCGGCCCTGCACGTCCTCGATCCGCTCGACGAACCACGGGGTCACGGCCCGACCGCCGTTGGCGAACGGCGCGTAGGCGCTCACCAGTTCGACCGGGGTGACCTCGAAACTGCCGAGCGCCACCGCGGGGACCGCTTCGAGAGGGCTCCGGATGCCGAGCCGGCGGGCCGTCTCGACCACGCGCTGGAGCCCGATGTCCTGGCTCACCCGGACGGTGGCGGCGTTGGCGGACCGCGCCAGGGCGTGGCGCAGCGTCACCCGCCCGAGGTACTCGCCCGAGGCGTTCGCGGGCCGCCAGACGGTGCGGCCGGTGCGCACCTCGACCGGCTCGTCCTCCACGCCGGTGGCGGTGGTATACCCCGCCTCGATGGCGGCGGCGTAGACGAAGGGCTTGAAGGCGGATCCCGGCTGCCGGCGTGCCTCCAGCGCGCGGTTGAAGCCACCGGGGACGTAGCGCCGCCCTCCGGCCACCGCCCGGAGGGCGCCGCTCCGCGGGTCGATCGCCACCAGCGCCGCCTCGGCGCGGCCCGAGCCGCGCACCGCCCGTTCCGCGGACTCCTGGGCCCCCCGGTCGAAGGTGGTGGCGATGACGAGGTCGCCGCGCTGCGCCCCCCCGAGCACCGAGTCCGCGAAGGCGCGCGCCATCGCCGCCGCCCACCCGTCCGGAGCCGCCGCCGCCCACCCGCGCCGGGCCGGCCGGAGCGGCTCGCGCGCCGCCCTGGCCGCGGCTTCGCGCGAGATGAACCCCTGCTCCGCCATCAGTCCCAGCACCAGGTTGCGGCGCTCCCGGGACCGATCGGTCGCGCGGCGCGGGTCGTAGTGCACCGGCGCGCGCGGGAGTGCCGCGAGGC
>JAICEH010000005.1 GCA_025924275.1 Gemmatimonadales bacterium
CCCGTCGTCTCGTGGCTGGGCTGGCGGGCGGCGGGACCGAGGGGTGGCGGCTGGAGCACGGCCCGGGAGGCCGTGGTGCCGCGGCTCACCGCACTGCTCGCGCCCGGCGCGGATCGGGTCGTCACCGCGGAGGTCCGGCAGTTCACGCAGGTCCCGCTGGCGCTTCGCGAGCTCGCGGTGGAGGCGGCACGCCTCCTCCGGCGGACCGCGTCCGCCCGGGCCGGGCCCGCCGTGCGCACCCCCGGCGCCGCGGCGCTCCGGCATCGGCTGCTGGGCGAGGCGGCGCGGGCCCGACGGAGCCGCGACGAAGGCCGGCTCGCGCGGCTCGATGCCTGGCTCGGCTTCCTCTCGCGCGGCCACACGGCGGGGGAAGCGCGCCTGGTCGAGCGGGCGGCCCGCGCCGCCGGGGGCGGCGACCCCTTCGTCGAGGCCCCGCCCGGCGGTGGGGTGCCCGCCTGCGGCCTTCCCGCGGCGCTCGCCGTCCGGCTCACCGGCCTCGTCGTGTTCGCGGAGGCAGGGTGATAGGATTCGGCCCCATGCGCCGGTACCGCACCCTCCTCTTCGACCTCGACGGGACGCTGATCGACTCGGTCGGCCTGATCGTGGACAGCTACCACCACACGATGGCGGCCCACGGGCTCCCGCGGCAGAGCGACGCGTTCTGGACCCGGAGCATCGGCATCCCGCTCCGGGAGCAGCTGGCGCCGTTTGCCAGCGGCCCGGCCACGGTCGACGCGATGGTGGCCACGTACCGCGCCTACAACCTCGCGCACCACGACAGCCGGGTCCGCCGCTTTCCCGGGGTCACGGAGGCGGTGGCCGCGCTCCACGCCGCCGGGTGCCGCCTCGGCCTCGTCACGAGCAAGAACCGGGAGGGCTCGCTCCGCGGTCTCGGCGTGGCCGGTCTGGCGGAGGTGTTCGAGCTGATCGTCTCCGCCGACGACGTGACCCGCCCGAAGCCCCATCCCGAGCCGGTGCTCCGGGCGCTGGCCGGACTCGGCGCATCGCCGGGCGAGTCGGTGTACGTGGGAGACAGCGTGCACGACCTGGAGAGCGGACGCGCGGCCGGGGTGGCCACCGCGGCGGTGGTGTGGGGCGCCTTCCCGCGGGAGGCGCTCGCCCCCGCCCGCCCGGACCACTGGATCGAGACTGCCGCGGACCTGCTCGGCCTCGCCGGCGGTCAGGCCGCCAGCCGGGGCTGAGCCTCGGCCACGCGCCGGTAGTCCGCGACCACGCCGTCGAAGACGGCGTCCCAGGTCCGGGACCGCGCCGTGGCGAGTGCTCCCGCGGCGAGGCGGGCACGGAGCGGCGCGTCGGCAAGGAGGCGCGCGAGGCCGGCGGCGAATGCCCCGGCATCGTCGGGCTCGGCCAGCCAGGCGTTCCTCCCGTGGGCCGCGAAGTCGAGCACGCCGCCGGCCCCGGCCGCGACGGACGGCAGGCCCGACGCCATCGCCTCGAGCAGCACGTTGCCGAAGGTCTCCGTCGTGGACGGAAAGGCGAAGAGGTCGGCGCTGGCATAGGCCGCGGCCAGGCGGTCATCCTCGAGGACGCCCGCCAGGTGGACGCCCGGGAGGCCACTCGCCGCGATGCCGCCCGCCAGGGGGCCCTTCCCCACGAAGACCAGCTGTGCCGTCCCGCGCGCACTCCCCAGCCGCCGCCACGCCTCCAGGAGCAGCCCGACGTTCTTCTCGCGGGCGAGCCGGCCCACGTACAGGACGACCGGGCCGCCGAACCGCGCGCGCCACGCCTCGCTCCGGTGCCGGGGGTCGAAGATCGGCTCCACGCCGCGGCTCCAGATCCCGGTGTGCCGGACGCCGCGCACGTGGAGGTGGGATTCGTAGACGCGGCTGGGGCAGAGCACCAGCGCCGCGCGGCCGTAGAACCAGCGCAGCCAGCGCCACCCGGCATCGACCACCCAATCCAGCCGGTAGCGTGCCGCGTAGCGCTCGTAGTCGGTGTGGGCCGAGGCCACGACGGGCACGCCAAGGCGACCCGCCGCGCGGATGCCCGCGAGTCCCATCGCGAATTCGGTGGCGACGTGCACCACGTCGGGCCGGAATGCGGCCAGGTCGGCCACGATGGCGTCGAGCCTCGGGAACGCCCACTGGACGTCGGGATAGAGGAAGAGCGGGATGCTGGGGGAAGCGTGCAGCTCGCGCGGCACCGGCCCGGCGCCGCCGTAGGTGGCCGAGTAGACCCTGACCGCGTGGCCCCTCGCCTCGAGGCCGCGCGCAAGCCGGCGGAGGGTGAGCCCCACGCCGCTCACCATCGGCCAGTATACTTCGGAGAAGATCGCGATCCGCATGGCAGCATCCTCGCGGGGCCCCCGCACGGCCACGATACGGCCGGGTGACGCTCCGGTAAAGGCGGCGGCAGCGGGGGACCGGATGGACGTGCCACGAGACCGGACCAGGGAGGCGGCGACCCGGTGATGCGACTCGACTTCGCGGGCGACCATCGCATCGCCGCCCCGCGGCGCCTGGTGTGGGACCTCCTGCTCGACCCCGAGGCGGTGCGACGGTGCGCCCACGGCGTCGAGCGGATCGATGTGGTGGACGCGACCCACTGGGTGGTGCACATCGCGGTCGGCGTCGGCCCGCTCTCCATCCGGATGCACTACCGCACCCTGATGCGGAACCTGCGGGAGCCGGAGTCGGCCGAGATGTGGCTGGACGGGACCGGGGCCGGCACCGAGATGCGGCTCCGGACCGGCATCCGGCTGGTCGAGCCCGAGCCGGGCCTCACCCACCTGCACTGGGACGCGGACGCCGAAGTCGAGGGAATGGCCGCGGGGCTGGGGCGCCGGCTGGTCGAGGCCACCGCCCGGGGCTTCACCACCGACTTCTGGCGCCGGTTCGCGGAGGACGCCGCCCGGCACGCGGCCCGCGAGACCGCCGAGCGACCGGTGCCCGCCCCCGAGGCGCGGGTCACGCGGCGCCGGCTCACGCTCGACCAGCTTCCCGTGCGCATGGTGGCCGACGTCTACGGTGACGGCCGCGGCACGCCCCTGGTGCTGCTCCACGGGATGTGGTGCGAACGCGGGATGTTCCGCCGGATGGCGGAGGAGCTGGCCCGCACGCGGCAGGTGATCGTTCCCGACCTCCGGGCCCACGGCGAGACGGCGGTCGCCCGGCCCGGCTGGGGCGTGGAGGACCTGGCGCAGGACGTGGTCCGGATGCTCGACGCGCTGGGCATCCCGCGGGCCGACGTGCTCGGCTTCTCGATGGGGGGCATGGCCGCGCTGCCGCTGGTGCTCCGCTGGCCGGACCGGGTGCGCGCGCTGGTGCTGGTGAGCGCCTCGGCCGAGCCGGAAGGGCCGGTCCGGCACGGGCAGATGCGCCTCCTCGCCGGAGTGCTCCGCCGGGCGGGCGTGCAGCCGGCGCTGATCGAGCCGGCCGTCGGCTACATGTTCTCGCCCGCCTTCCAGGCGCAGAGCCCGGACACGGTGCGCGACTGGTTCGCGGGCGTGGAGGGGATGACGGCGGAGTCGCTGGCCCAGGCGACGGATGCGGTCGCGAACCGACCGGACTGGACCAGCCGCCTCGGGGAGATCCACCACCCCGCCCTCGTCGTGGCCGGCTCGGTGGACACGACGATGCCGCCGCCCCATTCGGAGCGGCTGGCGGAGGCGCTCCCCCGGGGGCGGTACGTCTCGCTGGCCGAGGTCGGCCACGGCGTCCCGGTGGAGCGGCCGCACGACCTGGCGGCGGTGGTCCGGGAGTTCCTCGACGGGCAGGGGACCGGGGAGCAGGGCGCGGGGCGCGAGGGGCGGGAAGCGGGGAGCCGCTCTCCCGCCACCTAGCCCTGCCGGCGTCCCGGAGCGACATTCCCCGGAGGTCCAGGGCGGGCGCGGACGCGCGCCGCCCGCTGCTTCCGGAGCCACCCCCCGTGCGCATTCCCGGCCTCGTCCTTCGCCAGCTCTACACCTTCGGCTCGCTCGCCCAGGACACCGTCGGCCTGACCTTCGGCCTCAAGAACCGGCTGGCCGACGCGACGATCCTCGGGATCCTCCGCGTCGCGGTCAACGGCCGGGATGTCCCCCTCAGCGAGGTCCTGGTGGACCTCGGCGACGGCCCGCCGGTGCCGGCCGGCTCGATCACCGCCGAGCGGCCGCGGCCCTTCGGCCTGCGCCAGCAGGCGCAGATCCACGCCCGCGGCCTGCGGCTCGAGCTGGGCACCCACGAGATCCAGATCACCATCGACACCAAGCCGTTCGGGCCGCTCGAGCTCAAGGTGAAGGATGCGCTGCAGGGGGCTCCGGAGCGCCGGACGCACATCCCCTGCGTGAAGGAGGACAACCTCTCCGCCGGCATCATCGCCGAGCGGCAGAAGTTCGCCGAGGCGCTCACCGGCACGACGCTCCGGCACCTCCCGCACTACTCGTTCGACCCGGCGATGCTCAAGGGCAACATCGAGAACTTCGCCGGGGTGGCGCAGGTGCCGATCGGGTTCGCGGGTCCGCTCCTGATCAACGGGGAGCACGCCCAGGGGGAGTTCCTGATCCCGCTGGCCACCACCGAGGGCACGCTGGTGGCGAGCTACAGCCGCGGGATGAAGGTGCTCAACCTCTCCGGGGGGGTCACCACGACCATCTCCGACGACTGCATGCAGCGGGCGCCGGTGTTCGTGTTCGACTCGGCGCGCGAGGCCCGCGCGTTCCGCCAGTGGGTGTACGACCACCTCGACGACATCCGCCGGGAGGCCGAGGCCACGAGCCGGGTGGCGCGGCTGCTGTACATCGACCCCTACCTCTCGAACAAGTTCGCCTACCTCCGCTTCAACTTCTCGACCGGCGACGCGGCGGGGCAGAACATGGTGGGCCGGGCGACCTTCGCCGCCTGCTCCTGGATCCTGGAGCAGGTGCCGACGATCCGGCGGTTCTACCTGGAGTCGAACCTGGCCACCGACAAGAAGGCGAGCCAGGTCAACCTGATGCGGACGCGGGGCAAGCGGGTCACCGCGGAGGCGGTGATTCCGCGCGACGTGCTGGTGGCCAACCTGCGGGTGGAGCCGGAGAGCCTGGTGTACCACGCCGGGGTGGCGAACGTCGGGGCGATCCTCTCCGGCGCCAACAACAACGGGCTCCATTCGCCCAACGGCATCACGGCGATGTTCATCGCCACCGGGCAGGACGTGGCGAACGTGGCGGAGGGCTCGGCGGCGATCGTCTACACCGAGCTCACGCCCGACGGCTCGCTCTACCTGTCCATCACGATCCCGTCGCTCATCGTGGCCACCCACGGCGGCGGCACCGGCCTCGCCACCCAGCGGGAGTGCCTCGAGCTCCTCGGCTGCGTCGGGAAGGGCAAGGTCGGGAAGTTCACCGAGATCGTGGCGGGCGTCGTCCTGGCCGGGGAGATCTCCCTGGCGGCGGCGATCTCGTCGCTGGAGTGGGTGTCCTCCCACGAGCAGTACGGCCGCAACCGGTGACCGTGGCCGCGCGGGAGCCGGGGCCGGCCGGCAGCGTCCCGGTCGCGCCGGCGTTCGAGGTGGCGCAGGTGCTGGAGCCGCCCGGCCTGGTCCGGCGGTTCCTGGTCACCCACCGGCACTTCGCGGGCCTCGTCTTCGGCGGGCTGGCCGCCTGGGTGCGCGCCCGGAAGGCGGAAGGCGCCCCGCGCGGGCTGGCGTACGTCGCCGCCCGGTCGGCGGTCCTCCTCAGCTGGCCGTTCCTCGACCGGGAGCTGGCGCGGCAGCCGTTCCCGGTGCAGCTCCGGCGCCGGCTCGAGCGGCTCGGGCCCACCTACATCAAGCTGGGCCAGATCCTCTCGCTGCGGGAGGACATCCTCCCCAAGCCGGTCACCGAGGAGCTCAAGCGGCTGCTCTCCCGGCTGCCCGCGGTGCCCTACGAGGTGATCGAGGCGCTGATCGAGGACGATCTCGACCGCCCGATCGGCGAGGCGTTCCTCTGGGTGGACCCCGAGCCGCTCGGGAGCGCCTCGATCGGGCAGACGCACCGGGCCACCACCCGCGAGGGCGACCCCGTCATCATCAAGGTGCTCAAGCCCGGCACGCGCGAGATCCTGCAGCGGGACGCGCGGCTGCTCAAGCTCTTCGGCTCCCTCCTCCAGACGTTCCTGTCGCAGTACCAGCCGAAGAAGGTGATCCGCGAGTTCGTCGAGTACACGCTGCGCGAGGTGGACATGCGCCGCGAGGCCGACAACGCGGAGACCTTCGCGGCCAACTTCGCCGACCTGGACGACGTCGTCTTCCCGACGATCCATCGCGAGCTCTCGGGGCCGAACGTCCTGACGATGGAGTTCCTCGACGGCATCCAGCCCGACCGTCCCGAGGCGGCGACGCTGCCGGAGGAGGACCGCCGGGTGCTGGTGGACCTCGGGGCGGCGTCGATCATCCGGATGCTGTATCGCGACGGCTTCTTCCACGCCGACCTCCATCCCGGCAACCTGCTGGTGCTCCCGGGCCCGAAGGTCGGGTTCATCGACCTCGGGATGGTCGGGCGGCTGGACGACCAGCTCCGGCGCACGCTGCTGTACTACTACTTCTCCCTGGTGATGGGCGACGTGGACAGCGCCGCGCGGTACCTCGCCGCCACCGCGGAGCCGGGGGGCGGCGCCGACCCGGCGGCCTTCCGCCGCGAGGTGGTGGAGATCGCCAACCGCTGGCGCCGGTCGGCCAGCTTCGAGACCTACTCCCTCGGCCACCTGGTGCTCGACTCGGTCGCGCGCGGCGGCGCCTACCGGATGTACTTCCCGGTCGAGATGGTGCTGATGGTGAAGGCGCTGATCACCTTCGAGGGGGTGGGCCACATGCTGCTCCCCGGCTTCGACGTGGCCGAGGTGTCGAAGAAGCACGTCCGCGCCATCTTCATGGAGCAGTTCAGCCCGCTGCGCTTCCTGCAGGAGGGGATCCGCGGGACGCCGGACCTGGTGGACGCCGTGGCCAAGATGCCGCTCCTGATCACCGACGGGATCAAGGCCCTGGAGCAGACGGTCCAGCGCCACCCGGAGAACCCGTTCGCCGGCATCCGCGGTACCCTCATCGGCGGGTTCTCCCTCGTGGCGGGCGCCCTCGTCCTGGGGCTGGGCGGGCCGTGGCCGCTCGGGGCGGCGCTCTTCCTGGCCGGCTTCCTGCTCTCGATGCGCAAGGGCGCGTGACCGAGCCTCCCGTCCCGCCCCGACCGCCGCACGATCCCTTCGACCGCGACTTCTACGAGTCCGCGGTGCGCGAGGTGGCCGGGCCGATCTTCGACACCTGGTTCCGCCCGGTCTTCTTCCGCAAGGACCACCTCCCCGCCGAGGGGCCGGCGATCATCGCCGCGAACCACAGCGGCAACGCCTTCCCCTACGACGGGATGGTGCTCGACGCCCTGATCTACGAGGCGGAGGGCGGGTCGCCACGGAAGGTGCGCGCGGTCTACGAGAAGGAACTCACCCTCACCTGGTGGATGCGGCCCTTCGGGGTGGACGACTTCTGGCGGAAGGGCGGCGGGGTGGACCTCACCTTCGACAACTTCGAGGTCCTGCTCCGGCGCGGGGAGCGGCTGCTCTACTTCCCCGAGGGCGTGCCCGGCATCGGGAAGGGGTTCAACCACCGCTACGAGCTCCAGCGCTTCTCCACCAGCTTCGTGCTGCTCGGCGCCCGCACCCGCGCCCGGGTGGTCCCGCTCTACATCATCAATGCCGAGTGGATCATCCCCTTCAGCTACACGTGGAAGCCGCTCGACCGGTTCCTGGAGCGGCACTTCCGGGTGCCGTTCCTGCCGCTGCCCTGGGGCATCATCGCGGTGCTCTGGCCGTGGGCCTGGTACCTGGCGCTGCCGGCCAAGATGATCTTCGTCTTCGGGGAGCCGCTGGACGTGGCGGGGATGGTCCGGGACGAGGGGATCGCCGACCTCGACTGCCCGGACCGCGAGATGCTGAACGCGGTCGCGGCCAAGGTCCGGCGGCGGATGCAGCGCGAGCTGGACGAGCTGGTGCAGCTCCACGGCACGAAGCCGTATCGCGGCGGGGAGTGGCTGGCCAAGCTGCGGGCGGCCGGGCGGCGCGTCTTCCGCATCCTCCCGACCGGCTGGCCGGTGGCGTTCGTGCGCTTCGACCGCGACCGGAAGCGCCCCCCGGCCCGGAACGCCGCCCTCGGGTGGCTCCGCGACTGGGACCTCGTCTTCTGGTACCTGCCGTTCATCGGCTGGCCGCTGCTGCAGCTGGCGCGCGCGTGGCGGAAGCCGCCCTACGGCTACCGCGGCCTCACCCGCGAGGAGCGCCGGGAGCGGGAGGGGCGCTGGACCTGGCGGCTCGCCGAGCGGCCGCTGCCGCCCGCTCCCGCCGCTACAGGCCCATCCAGTAGCTCAGCTTGACCATGAAGATGTTGTCCCGCGGCGCGCCGCGGAGCTGCTGCAGGTCGGATCCCATGTCGAGCTCCCCCGACGGCCCCGAGGCCTCGCGGGACTGGGTCCACACGAAGTAGACCGTGGAGCCGGGACGGAACTCCCACCGCACGACGGCATTGCCCCGCAGGGACTGCAGGTTGAAGTCGGGGTCCACGAAGGTGAAGGTGGCCGCGGGCCCCGCCCCATCGGGATCCACGGCGTACCCGGCCCCGCCGGCATCCTCCACCCGCACGATCGTGCCCACGTCCCGGCCGTAGACCAGCTTGGCGTCGTCCCGCGTGCGGGCGAACTCCTTGAAGCTCGAGTAGTCCACGCCGGCCAGCAGGGGTTGGACGAAGAGCTCGAACGAGAGCGCCGGGCTGAAGGTCCAGTTGACCCGGGTGTTCATCCCGACCTCCCGCCAGCTCAGGTCGGAGACCACGTACCGGCGGCCGTAGAAGGCGGTGCTGGTCGGGTCGTCCACCGCCGTGACGTACTCGGCCGTGCTCCCGTAGTGGGCGTAGGAGGGGCCGACCGTGACGACCAGGCTGGACGCGGGCCGGAAGGTGGCGGTCAGGCCGACCAGCCAGTCGCAGGCACCGTCCGCGTTGCAGCCCCGCTCGAGATCCGAGTTCAGGACGAGCGACTTCCGCGGGTTGGTGCTGGCGGACAGGGCGGCGAACGCCGACCGGGTGCGCGCCACCACGGGCCCGCCGCGGAGCAGGCGGTCGTCGAGGTACTCCGGGCGCAGGATGACGAACCCGCTCACGTCCCAGTAGTTCCGGAGCTGGGCGTAGGCCGAGCCGTGGAACTGCCGCATCGTGAGGTCGCCGTCGAAGTTGTACTCCTGCTGGGCCCCGCCGGTGAACTGCAGGTAGCGGTAGAACGTCCCGGGCCGGGTCCAGCGCCGCCGCAGGTTGGCACCCATCCAGGCGTAGTCGGCCCGGGTCAGGAAGCCCAGGTCGTTCGACTCGAAGCCGGGGCTGCGGACGTTCGAGTTGAGCTCCCACTGCCAGTTCCCCGTCTCCTTGCTGAGCCGGGCGTAGGTGGCCCAGCCCCGGAGCGAGGTGCGCGACGGGTCGTAGGCGTCGCTGAAGAGGCCGTTCGAGCCCTCGTCGCGGTCGGGGCGGTGGAAGTACCGTGCACTGGCGCGCTGGAGCCGGTCGATCGCCTCGGCATCGCCGCCGACGTTGCTCAGGGCCGCGGTGGCCATCAGGCGGAAGGCGCGGCTCCCCCAGAAGTGGTCCAGCTCGACGCCGCCGGTCTCCGCGTGCCCGGGCAGCCGCGCTTCCAGGCCCGCGTCATCCAGGTCGCGGAGGACCGAGGTGGCCATCCCGCGCAGCACCGTGTTGCCGCCCCGGAGGTCCCGCGCCACCCGGCCCACGAGGTAGTTGGTGAAGGGCTCGACCGCCACCTCGCCGCGGGAGCCGTCCGGCCGCTGGATCGGCGCGCTCTCCCCGCGAGTGGCGGCGTCCAGCAGCCCCAGGGACCAGCCCGAGGGCGTCCGCCCGGTGACCTTCGCGGCACCCAGGATGGTGGTGTACTCCGGGACGTCGGCGTACTCGCCCTCGTCCCAGGCCAGGGAGGCGCCCTGGGGCTGGCGACCGATCCGCCGCGAATAGAAGAGGGAGAGCCCGGAGACGTTGGAGCAGAAGTAGCAGTTGAGGCCGCCGAAGCGGAACAGCCCGGCGTTCTCCACGAAGAAGGGGCGCTTCTCCTCGAAGAAGGTCTCGAAGGCGGAGAGGTTGATGACCGCGGGATCGACCTCCACCTGGCCGAAGTCGGGGTTGACCGTGGCGTTGAGCGTCAGGTTGGAGGTCATCAGGTACTTGAGGTCCGCGCCGACCCGGGAATCGAGGGCGTGCGGGTCGTGGAACGGGTCGGTGGGGTCGCCGGCCGCCAGGCTGGACGACCGTCCCACGACGTAGGGGAGCAGCTCGCCCCGGCTCGGTCCCCGGGTGAGCTCGAGCCCCTCGAGGTGGCCGAAGCGACTCGCCCCCCCGTTGTCCGTGCTCGGGAAGAACGCCCACATCGAGACCTCGTTCACCCGGCTGGCGGTGCGCCAGATCTGGAGTCCCCAGTCCTGCCGGGGGGTCGGCGCATAGCGCAGCTGGCCCAGGGGGATCCGGAGCTCCGCGGTCCAGCCGAGCGAGTCGATCGCCGTCCGGACCTCGTAGAGAGGGTCCCACGACGGGTCGGGATTGGCCCCGCCCGGGCCGTACGAGTCGTTCTTCACCCCGGAGGGGTTGATGGCGATGGAGGTGCGACCGAGGTGGTCGTGGAAGGTGTCGAAGAGGAGCTCGAGCTGGTCGGCGTCCGCCTCGCGGTCCCGCCGGACCAGCCGGGTGCGGACGCCGGCGGCGCCGGCGGTGTCCAGCATGCGGGCCCCGACCCACAGGGCGTCATCGTCGAACAGGAAGCGCACCTCGGTGCGCTGCACGGCCGGCTGGCCCTCGTGCGGCTCGGCCTGGCGGAAGTCGGTGGCCGGCTGCACGGCGGCCCAGGCGGCATCGTCGAGTCGCCCGTCGAGGGTCACCTCGCCCTGGCGCCGCGCGGCCTGCACCACCTTGAGGCCGAACGGGTGCAGCGCATTCCCCCCGGGCGGGAGCGGTGTGGACTGCTGCTGGGCGCTCAGCCGGGCGGGGGCCGCCCCCAGGACCAGCAGGGCGCCAAGGGTGGCGAGGACGCTCGCGTGGATCGGGCGGGGCATCGGCAGCGTTCGTCGAAATCCGGGTGGATGGCGGCGGACCTGATGTTCTGACGGCGGGGAGGGAAGAAAGGTTGCCGGACGAGGGGAGGGACGCCGCTCGGGCGCCCGGGCGGGACCCCGGGGCACGGTGTAGCTTCGGCGGGGGCGCCCCCGGGTGGGGGAGACAGGACGGGCCAGCCGTCCGGTGACGGCTGGCCCTGGCGCCGGGCGGGCGGCTTTCGAGTCGCCCTCAGGAGGTCCCCTGGTTCGGGAGCCTCGTAGGCAGCCGGACATCGGCCTTGCTTACTGCCCGGCGCTCACCGACTAATCTACACCATGCCCGTGAAGGATGCTGGAAAGGCGGATGATTCCGCCCATCCCGTGGGTCCGTCCATGCGCACGGTCCTCGATCCCGACTGCCGGCAGTCGCTCCTGACGCGGTTCCGTGGCCTGCGCCCCGACTCGCCCCGGCGCTGGGGCCGGATGTCTGCGCCCCGGATGCTCGCCCACCTCACGGACCAGATGCGGCACACCCTGGGGGACGTGCCGACGGCCCCGATCGCCGGACCGCTCCGGTGGCCGCCCGTGCGCTGGGCGGTGGTCCACTGGCTGCCCTGGCCCAGGGGCCGCGTCCAGGGGCCACCCGAGGCCTTCGTCACGCCGCCGGCCGTCTGGGAGCACGACCTCGCCGCCTTCGAAGCGCTGCTCCTGCGCTTCGTCCAGGAGGAGGGACGCGTGGAGTGGCCCGACCACGCGATGTTCGGGCGAATGTCCCGGGGCGACTGGGGAGTCTTCTGCTACCGACACTTCGACCATCACCTGCGCCAGTTCGGTGCCTGACGCCTGAGCCCGGGGTCCCGGCCATCGAGGAGGGCCGCTCCGTGCGATGCGCGCCACCCTGCCATCTCCACGAGGAACGAGGAGACCGATGAAGGCCCCGGACCCGGCTGACCTGATCTCGGCCATCTTTCCGCTGTCGCCGGACATCCGCTACGTTGCCGTCCTCCGCGACGGGAGCCTGACGCTCCGCGAGCGCGGCGGGCTGGCCAACGCGAGTTCGGCGGAATCGGATCGGTACGAGGAGCTGCTGGTCAACCCGACGCTGCTCACCCTCGTGGGCCAGCGCGGGCGGATCGATTGCGGCGGGCTCGAGTACGTGATGATCCGCTACGGCAGCTTCTTCCAGCTGGTCCGCCCGATCCCGGGCGGGCACGTCTCGGTCGCGGTCGAGCCGCACGGAAATCCCCTCGCGGTGGCGACAGCCCTCGCCGAGACGCTCCCCGCCCTGTCCGCGACCTCGGAGAGCCGCGGGTGAGGGCGATCCTCAGGTCGCCTTGTCCACGCGGAAGTTCACCGTGCCCGAGCCGCCGGCGTACGTCACGCGGATCGTCCAGTTGCCCGCCACGCCGGCGCCGGTCGAGAATGTGCCATCGGGCGCCAGGGAGCTGTTGTACACCTCGTCGCCGTTCGCGTCGCGAATGACCAGGGTCACGGCGCCACCGGTGATCGCCGACGACTGGTTGACCGTCGCCGCGGTGCCGGTGTTCTGCCAGGTATACACCTGGGACCCGCTAAAGCTCTGGACGTCGGAGATCTGGTACTGGAAGTTGTCCACGTCATTGATGATCTCCGGGTCCCGTCCCGGCGCCGTCGTGCTGTCGCCGCCGCATGCGGCAAGCAACAGCGCTGCGGAGAGCAGCCAGGAGCGCGCGTCCCGG
This sequence comes from Gemmatimonadales bacterium, assembly GCA_025924275.1. Classification (GTDB taxonomy): domain Bacteria; phylum Gemmatimonadota; class Gemmatimonadetes; order Gemmatimonadales; family GWC2-71-9; genus JAICEH01. Next base: position 12,734 of record JAICEH010000005.1, read on the forward strand.
GAGTGAACTGCCTTCATTACCCACCTCCAGTTGGGGACGTACCGGCCACCGCCGCGCGGGGCCACCGATCCTGAGAGCACGCGCGATGCCGCGGGCCGGCCCGGACGACGTGTTGCCGGACAATGACTTACGGAATCGGTTGTCCCGGGCCGGAGGCTCAACTGGAACGCAACATGACAAGCCGTATCGAACTGTTCCACGCCGACTGTGAAGCGCGGGCGAGCCGTGAATCGCGATCCTGACACCCCCGACCTCGCCACCTGGCTCGACGGCCTGGTCCCGCCGCGACCAGCCGAACTGCAGGCTATGGAGGCGATGGCCGCACGGGCCGACTTCCCGATCATCGGGCCGGCCTGCGGGCACCTGTGCTACCTCCTCGCCCGGCTCGCGGGGGCGCGAACGGTCTTCGAGCTCGGGTCCGGGTTCGGGTATTCAACTGCCTGGTTCGCGCGCGCGGTGGCCGAGAATGGCGGCGGCACGGTGCACCACACGGTGTGGGACCAGGCCCTGTCGGACCGGGCCCGCGTGCACCTGGGGGCGCTCGGCCTCAGCGGGATGGTCCGGTACCACGTGGGGGAGGCGGTCGAGACGCTCAGGCGCGTCGGCGGCTCCTTCGACCTCGTCTTCCTCGACATCGACAAGGCCGGCTATCCGGCCGCCCTGCCCGTGATCCGGAATCGCCTCCGCCCCGGCGGGCTCCTGATCGCGGACAACCTGCTCTGGTCCGGCCGGATCTTCGACCTGGACGACGGGTCGAAGGAGACTCTGGCCATCCGCGAGTTCACCCGGCTGGTCACCCGGGACCCGGCGTGGTCCGCCGCCGTGGTGCCCATGCGGGACGGCCTCCTCGTCGCGCGGCTCGCCGATGAATGACCCCCAGCTGGCCGGCCTCCTCGAATTCCTGCGCGCGGCCGAGCGGCTCAAGGTGGTCCACCGCAGCGGCTACACCTCCGCGGGGGAGCCCGAGAGCGTCGCGGAGCACACCTGGCGGCTCGCCCTCATGGCGCTGCTCCTCGCGCCCGAGTTTCCCGAGGTCGACTTCGCCCGGCTGGTGAAGATCTGCCTGGTGCACGACCTCGGCGAGGCGATCGGAGGCGATGTCCCCGCGCCCGAGCAGGCCCGGCGGGCGGCGGCGGGGGCCACGGGCGGCAAGGCCGCAGCGGAGCGCCGCGACCTCCTCGCGCTCCTCGCCCCGCTCCCTGCCCCCCTCGGGGAGGAGATCACGGCGCTCTGGGACGAGTACGAGGCCGCGCAGTCACCGGAGGCGAGGCTGGCCAAGGCGCTCGACAAGCTGGAGACGATCCTCCAGCACACCCAGGGGCGGAATCCGCCCGAGTTCGACTACCGCTTCAACCTCGGCTACGGGCGGCAGCACACCGGCGGCCTGCCGCTCATCGCGGCGATCCGGGCGGAGCTCGACCGGGCCACCGCGGAGCGGGCGCTCGAGGCGGAGCGCCGCCGCCCGCAGCCGCGTGGCGCGGCTGCGCCCGAGATCCGCGAGCTCGCCCCCGGCGATTTCGGGCAGGTCTGGCCCATCCTCCGGACGGTCGTCGCGGGGGGCGACACCTTCGCCTGGCCGCCGGAACTCTCGATGGAGGAGGGCCGCCGGCTCTGGACCGCCCCCCCGGCCCGCGCCTACGTCGCCCGTCTCGGGGATGTCGTGGTCGGCTCGTACTTCCTCAGGCCCAACCAGCCCGGCCTCGGCGATCACGTCGCCAACGCCGGATACATCGTCGCGCCCGAGGCGCGGGGCCGGGGCATCGCCCGGGCCCTGTGCGAGCACTCGCTCGAGGTGGCCCGGGCGGCGGGGTTCGACGCCATGCAGTTCAACTTCGTGGTGAGCACCAACGAGGGCGCCGTGCGCCTCTGGCAGCAGTGCGGCTTCGCCATCGCGGGCCGGGTGCCCCGCGCCTTCCGCCACCGGGACCACGGGCCGGTGGACGTGTTCATCATGCACCGGTTTCTCGGCCGGCCCGGGCCATGACGCTCGTCGCCCGGATCGCCGACATCACCACGCTGGACGTGGACGCGGTCGTGAACGCCGCCAACGAGGCCCTCGCGCCCGGCGGCGGCGTCTGTGGGGCGATCCACCGGGCCGCGGGGCCGGAACTCGCCCGGGCGTGCGCGGCCATCGACGGCTGCCCCACGGGAGAAGCACGGCTCACTCCCGGCTTCCGCCTGCCGGCCCGCCACGTGATCCACGCCGTCGGGCCGGTGTGGCAGGGCGGCCGGTCCGGTGAGCCCGAGCTGCTCGCGTCGGCGTACCGCGCCGCGCTCCGGCTGGCGGCCGGGCACGGCCTCCGGAGCGTCGCCTTCCCCGCCATCAGCACCGGCATCTACGGCTACCCGCTCCGGGAGGCCACCGATGTCGCGGTGCGAGCGGTCCGGGCGGCGCTGGAGGAAGGCTCGAGCGTGGCGGAGGTGACGTTCGCCTGCTTCAGCCCCGAGGCGCTCGCGGCCTACCGCGCGGCGGGGGTCCAGGACTGACGTGGACCCGATCGAGCTGGCGCACGCCGCGGACGGGAACTTCGTGACCCACGCCGGCTGGGCGGCCGCACGGGTGCCTGGAATGGTGGTCCGCGACGAGCCCGACCTCGTCCTGGTGGACTCGGGGCTGGCCTGCGACACGTTCAACTTCGTGCTGCGGGCCCGGCTCGATCGCGAAACGGCGACGCGCCGGATCGCCGGGGCGCTGCAGCACTTCCGCCGCGCCGGACGACCCTTCTCGTGGTGGGTGGGCCCGGCAGACCTCCCGGCGGACCTGGGCGCGCTGCTGGAGGCCCGGGGGCTCGAGCCCAGCGAGTCGGAGCTCGCGATGGCCGCGGGCCTCGCCGGGCTCCCCGAGGAGCCGCCACCGGCGGGCCTCGAGATCCGGCGGGTGCGCACCCCGGCCGAGCTCGCGGACTTCGCCCGGGTCAATGCGGCGAACTGGAGCCCACCCGACGAGGACGTCCTCCGGTTTCACGAACGGACCGCCCCGGTGACACTCTCCCCCGGTGCGCCGCAGTGGTTCTACGTGGGATACCTCGAAGGGGCGCCGGTGGCCGCCGCGGAACTCACCGTCGGCGGCGGCGTGGCGGGCCTCTACGGCATCTCGACCCTCGCGGGATTCCGCCGCCGCGGCTTCGGGTCGGCGCTCACCCGCCGGCCGCTGCTCGACGCGCGCGCCGCCGGGCTCGGGACGGCCGTGCTGCAGGCCTCGGCCGACGGCGCCCCGGTCTACCGTCGCCTCGGGTTCGCGACCTTCGGGGGGATCGTCGAGTACAAACCGGCGTCCGGTCCCTAGCGCCCCGCGCAGAGCGAGTCGGCGAGGCGGACCTCCCGGAGCACGGGGCGCAGCGCCTCCTGGAGGTGCCGATCCGCCAGGTCCCACACCCCGTCCGGGCCGGCCAGGACCAACCTCCGCAGGGCCTCGCCGGGGTCTCCGGGTTCCTCCTCGAGCCAGAGCGCCGCGGTGAGCGCGCCCCACTTCCGGTCGAAGCGCCCCCAGGAAAGGTCCGCCATCAGCGCATCCCCACGCCGCGGCGTGGTGCAGGCCAGCGCCGCGAGCCGCGCCACGAAGCGCGGCTCCAGCTCCGCCAGGCGGGCGGCCGATGCCTCCGAACGCCGCCCGCCGAGCGCCTTCCACCGCCCGGCGAGCGAGCGGTAATTGCCGAGCCCCTCCGCCCAGATGTCCGCCAGGGCGTATCGCAGCGGCGTGTCCGTCGCGTACGGATGCACCGCCCACCACGCCTTCTGCATCAGGTGGGTGTACTCGTGCCGGAAGAAGCGGTCCATCCGGTCGGCGTTCTCCGGCAGCCCCGCGTCGCCGTAGCTGGCCTGCAGGGCCGCGAGGTCGAACCCGATCGTGGTGGGGTCGTGGGTGAACGCGTCCTCGGCGCCGCGGTTGCCGAGCACGATGAGGACCGAGGCCGGAGGCGCGACCGGGTGGTAGGCCTCCGCGACTGCGGCGATCTCTCCTTCCCACGCGCCCACCCGCGAGCGGACAAGCGCTTCCCACGCCTGGTCTTCGGTCGTGAGCGGCTTCCGGATCGGCGCCACCGAGTCGTAGCGCGCGTCCGGGAGCCGCTTCCGGATCATCGCCAGCCATTGGTCGGTTGCCTCGCCCTCCGGCGCGACGCCGGAGACGACGCGAAGCGCCCGTCCCTGCGCGACGGCGGGGGCCACACCCCCGGACGGCGGGAGGAGGATGGCGGCGGCGAGAAGGCCGCGGCAGATTGGGGCTGCACGAGGTGCCATATGCTCATCCTGCGATCATCGGCGTTCGAACCCGACGCCCCGATTCCCGCCCGCCACACGTGCGACGGGTCCGATCTCTCCCCGCCGCTCGCCTGGAGCGGGGCGCCGCCGGAGACCCGGTCCTTTGCACTCATCGTCGACGACCCCGACGCCCCCGACCCGGACGCCCCGAAACGCATCTGGGTGCACTGGCTGCTCTACAACATGCCCGCGGCCCAGCTCTCCCTCCCGGAGGGCGCGGGGAATCACGACATGGCGCCGGCCGGGGAGCACGCGCGGACCGACGCGAACCGTCTCGGCTACCACGGCCCCTGCCCGCCGGTCGGCCGCCACCGGTACTTCTTCCGGCTCGCCGCACTCGACTCCCCGCTGCCGGCCCTTGGCCCCCGCGCGCGGCGGGCGGACCTGGAGCGGGCGATGGAGGGACACGTCGTCGCCACCGCCGTCCTGATGGGAACCTATGCCCGACCGGGCAGATAGGGGGAGCACTTGGTTAGCCTCGAAGGCCACCGCACCCAGCACATCGGCTGGCTTCGCGCCGTTGTCCTCGGCGCCAACGACGGCCTCATCTCCACCAGCAGCCTGGTGATGGGGGTGGCCGCCGCAGGCTCCTCGCGGGGGGCCGTGATCCTCGCCGCCGCCGCCGGGCTGGCCGCCGGCGCGCTCTCGATGGCGGCGGGCGAGTATGTCTCCGTGAGCTCGCAGGCCGACACCGAGAAGGCGGACCTCGCGATCGAGCGCCGGGAACTGGCGGACGCTCCCGATGCCGAGCGCCGGGAACTGGCCGGGATCTACGTGAAGCGGGGACTCACGCCGGAGCTGGCGGCGCAGGTGGCCGACCAGCTGACGGCGTACGACGCCCTCGGCGCGCACGCGCGCGACGAGCTCGGGCACCACTCGGTCACGCGCGCCCGGCCGATCCAGGCGGGGTTGGCCTCGGCCGCGGCCTTCGCGATCGGGGCGGGGCCGCCGCTCGCGACCGCAGCGCTGGTCCCGACCGAACACATCCCGACGGTCATGGGCGGCAGCACGCTCGTGCTTCTCGCCGGGCTCGGCGCCGCCGCCGCGTGGCTCGGTGGGGCCCCGCTCCTCAAGGGCGCCCTCCGGGTCGCCTTCTGGGGTGCCGTGGCGATGGGCTGCACCGCGCTGATCGGCCGCCTCTTCGGCACCGTGGTCTGAGCCACACCCTCCCTCCCGGCGACCCCATGCACCCCACCAAACCCCGCACCTGGTTCGCGCGGTTCGCCCGCGCCACTTCCCGGGCCTCCGGGCGCGCCATCACCTTCGTGGCCGCGGTCGCCGTGATCGTGGCCTGGCTGGTTACCGGGCCCCTCTTCGGCTTCAGCGACTCCTGGCAGCTCGTCATCAACACCGGCACCACGATCGTCACCTTCCTGATGGTGTTCCTGATCCAGAACACCCAGAACCGCGACTCGGAGGCGGTGCAGGTGAAGCTCGACGAACTCCTCCGGGCCACTCCCGGCGCGCACATCGCCCTCCTGGACCTCGAGGAGCTGGAGCAGCGGGAGCTCGACCGGATCCGCGCGACCTACGCCAAGCTCGCCACGGAGGCCCGCGCCGCCCCCCGGTCGGGGCGGGCCGACACCGGCGTGCCGGAGGTCGGGTGATGAGGACGCGGCGCCTGCCCGGGCCTCCGCTGCTGCTCCTCGCGCTCCTCGCCCCCGCCGCCTCGGCGCAGACCGTGCCGGACGACTCTGCGGCGGTGGCCCGGGCCGTGGCTGGCTTCCACGAGGCCCTCGCGCGGGGCGACTCCACCGCGGCGCTCCGTTCCCTGGCCCCGGACGTCGTGATCCTCGAGGCGGGCGGGCGCGAGAACCTGGCGGAGTACCGGGCGCACCATCTCGCCGCCGACATGGAGTTCGCCCGCGCCGTCCCGGGACGCCGCGGACCGGTGCGGGTCACGGTGGCCGGCGACGTCGCCTGGGCCGTCTCCACCGGGGAGAGCCGGGGCACCTTCCGGGGCCGCACGGTGGACTCGATCGGCGCGGAGCTCATGGTGCTCACCCGCGCGTCCTCGGGCTGGACGATCCGCGCGATTCACTGGTCGTCGCGGAGCCGGCCACGACCCGAGTGAGCCCGGTGCCGGTCGCCGCCTCGTTCCGCGCGGCCGTCCGCGGAGACGCCCCCCGCCTCGCCGCCTTTGCCGAGCGCACCTTCCGGGAGACCTTCGGCCCTGACAACCGCCCGGAGGACCTGGAACTCTACCTGGCCGGCACCTATGGCCCCGCGCTCCAGGAGGCCGAGATCCACGATCCCGCGGTGACGACGCTCCTGGCGGAAGTGGACGGAGCGCTCGCCGGCTTCGCCCAGCTCCGCACCGGCCCCATCCCCGATTGCGTCCGGGGCGCCTCGCCCATCGAGGTCTGGCGGTTCTACGTGGACAGGCCCTGGCAGGGCCGCGGCCTCGCCCGGCAGCTGATGGACGAGACCGTGGCCGCGGCGCGCGCGGGGGGGGCCCGGACGGCGTGGCTCGCGGTATGGGAGCGGAATGCGCGGGCGATCGCCTTCTACCGGCGCACGGGCTTCGAGGTGACGGGTGAGCAGCCTTTCCGGCTCGGTACCGACCTCCAGCGCGACCTCGTGATGGCCCGGTCGGTCACTCCGCCGGCCGAGTGACGATGGTCGCGTCCCGCGAGCCGGGCCAAGGGGAGCGTGGGTGACGGCCGGCATCCAGCTCCGGACCGGCCGGGCTCCCTCGGACCTGGCGGCGGTCCTCGCGCTCCATCGCGACGTCTACGCCGCTGAATGGAGGTTCGACGAGCGCTTCGCGATGCACGTCGAGGCGCCGCTCTCGGCCTTCGGCGCGACCGCGTCCCCTCGCGACCGGCTCTGGCTGGCCGAGCACGAGGGCCGGCTGGTCGGCTGCATCGCGATTGTCGCCGCGGGGTCCGGCCTCGCGCAGCTCCGGTGGTTCCTCGTGGCACCGGAGGCGCGCGGGAGCGGGCTGGGCCGCCGCCTTCTCGAGGAGGCGCTCCGCTTCGCCCGGGCGGAGGGCTACGGCCGAGTGACGCTCTGGACGGTGGACCTCCTCCGGGCAGCCGCCCGGCTCTATCGTTCGTACGGGTTCCGCCGGGTGGAAGCCCGCCCGGGCGCGCCCTGGGGCGTCCCGCTCGTCGAGGAGCGATACGAGATGAGCCAATCCACGATCCTCTGGCGGCGCCTCGACCTCCCGGGCCATGACGTCGCGCGGCTCGGCGAACTCGCGGGCGGCTGGCAGCTCGAGGGATGCGCGGCCTTCGCCTCGGAAGCGGGGCCCTGCGCGCTGGCCTACGACCTCCGCCTCACGGCCCGGTGGCGGACCCGGACCGCGCGGGTCCGCGGCTGGCTCGGCGCCCGCTCCATCGACCTCCGCATCGGGGCAGGCCCCGGCGGGACCTGGAAGCTCGACGGCGTGCCCCAGCCCTCGGTGACCGGCGCGGCGGACCTGGACCTGTCGTTCACCCCCGCCACGAATCTCATCCCGATCCGCCGGCTTGAACTCGAGGTCGGCGAGACCGGGGCGGCCCGCGCGGCGTGGCTCCGGTTGCCCGAGCTCACGCTCGAGCCCATCGAACAGACCTACGAGCGGCTCACCACGGGCACGTACCGCTACGTCTCGGCCGGCGGGCTGTTCGATCGCCGGCTGACGGTGCGGCCGGACGGCTTCGTGGTGGACTACCCGGGGCAGTGGCGGGCCGAGGCCACCGTGGTCCCGCCCGCCGATCTGGAGGCATAGGCAGACCGATGGCCATCCACGACATCGAGCTCAGGACCATCGAGGGCCGCACCACCACGCTCGGGGAATGGCGCGGGCAGGTCCTGCTCGTCGTCAACGTCGCCAGCCAGTGCGGGTTCACCCCGCAGTACGAGGGGCTCGAGGCGCTCTGGCGGCGCCATCGCGACGCGGGCTTCACGGTGCTCGGCTTCCCCTGCGACCAGTTCGGGAACCAGGAGCCCGGCGACGAGGCCGAGATCCGGAGCTTCTGCTCCACCCAGTATGGGGTGAGCTTCCCGATGTTCGCGAAGGTGGAGGTGAACGGCCCGGGGGCCCATCCCCTCTGGACCCACCTCAAGGCGGCGAAGCCCGGCCTGCTGGGCAGCGAGGCGGTGAAGTGGAACTTCACCAAGTTCCTCGTGGCGCGCGATGGCAGGGTGCTCGCGCGCTACGCGCCGACCGACACCCCGGAGGCGATCGAGCGCGACCTCCTTCCCCTCCTCGCCTGACCCGCCGGCCGGCGTGCGCCCGGACGACCTCCACGCGCTGCCCGAGGGGCTGCCGGTGCCGGTGGACGACGGCGCCTGCCGCCACCTCCCCGGCCTGACGCTCCCCCCCATCGAGCTGCCCTCGACCGGAGGCGGGACCGTGCGCCTCGACCGGCCGGGGGCCCGATTCACCATCATCTACTGCTATCCCCGGACGGGCCTGCCCGACGCGGAGCCGCCGGGCGGTCTTGCGGCCTGGGATGCGATTCCGGGAATGCGCGGCTGCACTCCCCAGGCCTGCGCCTATCGCGATCACCATGCCGAGCTGCGGGCGCTCGGCGCGGAGGTGTTCGGCCTGAGCACGCAGGACACGGAATACCAGCGCGAGATGACCGGCCGCCTCGGCCTCCCCGTCCCGGTGCTGAGCGATGCCCGGCTCGCCTTCACCCGGGCGCTCCGGCTGCCCACCGAGACGGTGGCGGGCCAGGTGCTGATCCGCCGGCTCACGCTCCTGGCCGAGGCGGGACGGATCGCGGAGGTGTTCTATCCGGTCTTCCCGCCCGACGCCGACGCCGGCCGGGTCGCGGACTGGCTCCGGGCCCGGACCTGACCCCGAGCCCCTCTGACGCGAGGCGCGCCGGGGGGGTACCTTCCGGAGAAGCCCTCCGGAGGGCCCGATGCCACGATTCCGCAGCCTCACCACGTCACTCCTCGCGACCCTCACCCTCGCCCTGCCGGCCTGCGAGGGCGACGTATTCCTGCTGGCCGCCAACGGGACGCTGCTCGTCGGCGTGGTGAGCCGGGGGCCGGTCGAGCCGGTGTGCCGGGTCGGCGTCCCCTGCGATGCGCCCTTCGCGGCGGGCTTCACCGTCACCCGGGACGGGCGCATCGTGGCCGCCTTCCGCTCGGGCAGCGATGGCCGCTTCCGCGTGGAGCTGCCGACGGGCGGCTCGTACCGGGTGGTTCCCGACGCCGACGCGCCCCTCCTCGCGCCGGAGGCACAGGCCCGGGAGGTGACCGTCCAGGCCGGCGTCGTGAACCAGGTGGAGCTCGCGTTCGACACCGGGATTCGCTGAGCGCCGGAGCGCGCCCTGCCGACGCTTCATCCCGTCCTCACCGAGCGGACCACAGCGGCCACCAACCTGCTTCTCGCCGTGGCGGCGCTGTGGCTCATCGTGCACCTCCGGCGCACCGTGCCCGCCGGGCCGCGCCGCGCGGTGTGGCTTGCGGCCCTGGGCCTCCTCGCCTCCGGCGCCGCGCTCGGCGTGGTCGCCCACGGGCTGGCGCTGCCGGCCGAAACCCTGGACGCCGTCTGGCAACCGCTCTACCTCGCGCTCGGGGGCAGCGTGGCGCTCTTCGTGGTGGGCGCGGTGGCCGACTGGCGGGGCCCGGCAGCCGCCCGCGTGGCCCTGCCGGTGATGCTCGCCGTGGCGGCCGGCTTCTACCTCGCGACCCGCTGGCGGGGCGGCGACTTCGTGGTCTTCGTGATCTACGAGGCCGCGGCCCTGCTCTTCGCGCTCGCGGTGTACGGCTCGCTGCATCGCCGCGGCGCGCTCCCCGGCGCGGGCTCCCTGGCCCTCGCCTTCGGGGTGAGCCTTGCGGCGGGCGCGGTCCAGGCCGGCGGGCGGGCCCGGCTCGGACTCGGCTGGCCGCTCGACCACAACGGCGTCTTTCACCTGATCCAGCTCGCGGGCCTCGCCCTGCTCGGCCACGGCCTGCGGCGGTCCCTCCGGGCGCCGGCGCCGTGACCGGCCCCTCCCTCACGGACGACGCGTTCGACCGGGCGCTCGAGCGCCTCCGGCCGGTGGTGGCGGCGCACGGGCTCCGGGTCACCCTGCTCGAGCGCCCCGCCCGCCCGGGCGAGCACGGCTTCGCCGAGTACGCCGGCCCCGATCTCCGATTGCGCCTGGTCTGGGAGGCGAGTGCACGTTCCCTCTGGGTGGAGTCGGCGCGATCCCAGGGGGCGGAAGTGGTCAGCCGGTGGACGGACGTGGAATGGGCCCTCGCCGGGGAGCGCCTCCCGCTCGACCTCGACCTGGGGCCCGAGCGCATCGAGCGGCTGGCCCGTTCGGTCGCCGCCTTCCTGGCCGAGGCCGCCCGTCCCGCCCGCCCGCGGGCTTGACCGGTCCCCGAAGTTTCCGCTGCTTGAGGCACGCACGCGATCCCCGGAGTCACCGTCCCGATGCCTGAACCCGTCACCGGAAACGTCCGACGCTGGCTGCGCCTCGAAGGCGGCGCCATCCTCGTCCTGGCCTGCCTGCTGTACGCCCGCGCCGGCGGGAACTGGGCGACCTTCGCCATGCTGTTCCTCGTTCCCGACCTCTCGATCCTCGCCTACCTGGTCGGGCCCCGTCTGGGCGCCGCGCTCTACAACGCGGCGCACTCGTATGTCGGTCCCCTCCTCCTCTATGCCGCCGCGATGGACTTCGGCCTCGCCGGCGAGGGAGCGGCGAGCCTGATCTGGCTGGCCCACATCGGTTTCGACCGCGCGGTCGGCTTCGGACTCAAGTACCCGACCGCCTTTCGCGACACCCATCTGGGCCGGATCGGCAGGCGCCGGGACGAGGTGGAACTCTTCACGTGACCGACCCGCTCCGCTGCCCCACGTGCGGGAGCGGGATGGCGCCCGAGGCCCGGGCGGGGATCGTGCTCGACCGATGTCCCGTGTGCGGGACCGTCTGGTGCGACCGCACCGAGCTCGCCGCCGTGGTGGCCGCGGAGCGACCGGGGGCCTTGCTGGGCTGGGGCCGCCGCCGCCCGGTGGATGCCGCCCGGGCGACGCCACGCTGCCCGCGCGACCCGGGCGCCGGCCTCGAACCCTGGGACCTCGACGGCGTCCCGTTCCGCCGCTGCCCCACGTGCCGGGGCATCGCGATCGCCGGCGAGGACCTGCAGCGCCTGCTCCTCCAAGCCGGCAAGCCCGCCGACCATCGATGACCTCCCTCCTCGTGGCCGGCGCCACCGGGCTGGTCGGCCGCGCGGCGCTGCAACTGGCCGCGGCGGATGCCCGCTTCGCGCACGTGGCTGCCCTGGTACGGCGGCCGGTGACCTTTCCCGAGGCCACCGCGCGCGTCGAGATCCGGCGCGTCGACTGGGACCGCCTCGCCGACACCCCGGGGGCGTGCCGTGCCGACGCCGTCTTCTGCGCCCTCGGCACGACGATGCGCACGGCCGGTAGCCGGGCTGCCTTCCGCCTGGTGGACCGCGACTACGTGCTGTCGCTCGCCCGGCTCGCGCTGGCCGGTGGGGCGAGCCACTTCCTGCTGGTGAGCGCGGCCGGAGCGAGTCCCTCCTCGCGCCTGTTCTATTCGCGCGTGAAGGGCGAGGTCGAGGCCGCGGTCGGCTCCCTCGGCTTCCCGGCGCTCACCATCGCGCGGCCCTCGTTCCTCGACGGCGAGCGGGCCGAGTCGCGCCCCGGGGAGCGGATCGGGGTGGCGATGGCGCGGTTCCTCCCCGCGCGGTGGGCCGCGGTGCCGGCGGGAAGTGTTGCCAGCGCCCTCCTTGCCGCGGCGCTGGATCCCACGCGCGGCACGCGGGTGCTCGAGAACCGGGAGTTGCGCCGTCATCCGCGGGACCGGATCGGGCCGGGCTCCTCGTGACCGCGATGCGCCGACTCCGCGTGCCCGCCCTCGTGCTGCTCGTGGGAGCCTCGCTCGCTGCATGCGCCGGACGGGGGAGCCGAGTCGACCCCGCGCCGGCCGGAGGGGCCACCGAGGGGGAGCCGTACTCGACCTGCCTGGTCGCCGAGCCGGGGCCAGCCGGCGACGTCGACCGCTGCCTGCGCACGGTCGAGGCGGAGCTCCTGGCGGAATCGGGCGGACGCGCGCGGCGCGCCGGGAGCCGGCTCGAGATCCGGGGCGGGGATTCCCTCCTGGCCGACTTCGAG
>JAICEH010000006.1 GCA_025924275.1 Gemmatimonadales bacterium
CCGATCACCCCGACCGGGCGCGCGCCGCGCTCGGGGAGGTGGCGTGACCCCGCGGACGGCCGCCGTGCTCGGGGCCGGCGTGATGGGGGCCGGCATCGCCCACGCCTGCGTCACCGCCGGCTGGCCCACGGCGCTCTACGACGCCGACCCGGCGGCCCGCGACCGCGGCCTGGCGCGGGTGCGGGAGCTGCTGGACGGCGGGGTGGCGAGAGGAAAGCTCGGGGCCGAGGCGGCGGCGGCCGCCGCCGTCCTGCTCCGGTCCGCGTCCTCCATCCGGGAGGCCTGCCGCGGCGCCGACTTCGCCATCGAGGCGGTGGTCGAGGATCCCGACGTGAAGCGGGAGGTGCTGGCGCAAGCCAGCGACTGGGCAGCCCCCGAGGCCCTCCTCGCCACCAACACCTCGGCGCTGCCGGTCGGGGCCCTGGCGGCGGACCTCCCCCGCCCCGGCCGGCTGGTCGGGCTCCACTTCTTCAACCCCGTGCCGGTGATGCGGCTGGTGGAGATCGTGGTGCACGACGCGGTGGACGCGGGGACGCTGGCCGAGGCACGTGCCGTGGTGGCGGACCTGGGCAAGGAGGCCATCGTCGTCCGCGACACGCCCGGCTTCGCCTCGAGCCGACTCGGGATCGTGCTCGGACTCGAGGCCATCCGGATGCTCGAGCAGGGGGTTGCGAGCGCCGCCGACATCGACCAGGCGATGGTGCTGGGTTACAATCACCCGATGGGCCCGCTGCGCCTCACCGACCTGGTGGGACTGGACGTGCGGCTCCGGGTGGCGGACGTGCTCCACCGCGAATTGGGCGGGGAGCAGTACCGGGCACCGGATCTCCTCCGCCGGATGGTATCCGAAGGGCAGCTCGGGCGGAAATCGGGGATCGGCTTCTACCATTGGGACGACTGACCACTCCTGGAACTGCGGGCCGGACCATGCGTCCGCTGCCCACCACCCTCGGAGGACTCCTGATGCCTCGCTGGACCGCCATCCTCGGCGCCGGCCTGCTGGCCGCGTGCGCCGGGCAACCGGCTCCCACGACCCCCGGCCCCAGGGAGGGCGAGCCGGCCACGTCGGTCGACCGCGCCCAGTACGCCTCCACGTACTCCCGCCGCCCCTTCCAGGCGGTGCTCATCCGGAATGCCACCGTGCTGAGCGCGGCGGGTCCGGAACAGCCCAACGCCTCGGTGCTCCTCGAGGATGGCAAGGTGACCGCCATCGGCACCTCCCTGGCCGCCCCGGAGGGCGCGCTGGTGGTGGACGGCACCGGGAAGTTCGTGACCCCGGGCCTCATCGACACCCACAGCCACCTGGGGGTCTATGCCGCCCCCGGCACCTTCGCGGAGAGCGACGGCAACGAGGCGACTGCCCCGGTGACTGCCGAGGTCTGGGCCGAACACTCGATCTGGCCCCAGGACCCCCAGATCCCCCTCGCGATCGCGGGAGGCGTGACGGTCATCCAGGTGCTTCCGGGCTCCGCCAACCTGATCGGGGGCCGCTCCGCCATCATCCGGCTGGTGCCCGCCCGGACGGTGCAGGAAATGAAGTACCCGGGCGCGAAGTACGGGCTCAAGATGGCTTGCGGGGAGAACCCGAAGCGGGTCTACCGGTCCCGAGGGCCCTCCACCCGCATGGGCAACATGGCGGGCTACCGCGCCGCCTTCATCGACGCGGAGGAGTACCGCGCGAAGTGGGACAGGTGGCGGGCCGACCGGAGGGGTGCCCCCCCGGACCGGGATCTCCGGCTGGAGTCGCTCGCCGGCGTGCTCCGCGGCGAGATCCTGGTGCAGAACCACTGCTACCGAGCGGACGAGATGGCGCAGATGCTCGACCTGGCGCGCGAGTTCGGTTTCTCCATCCGGTCGTTCCACCACGCGGTGGAGGCCTACAAGATCGCCGACCTCCTCGCCGCGGCCGGCACGGCGGCATCGATCTGGGCGGACTGGTGGGGGTTCAAGATGGAATCCTACGACGGGGTGCCCCAGAACGCCGCGCTGCTGCAGCAGGCCGGTGCCCGCCCGATCATCCACTCGGACGACGAGGGCGGCATCCAGCGGCTCAACCAGGAGGCCGCGAAGGCCCTGTACGCCGGGCAACAGGCCGGCCTCCCGGTGACCCGGGAGGACGCGATCCGGTGGATCACCGCGAACCCCGCCTGGGCGCTCGGACTCGAGGGGGAGACCGGCACGCTCGAGGCCGGCAAGAAGGCGGATGTGGTGGTGTGGTCCGGCGACCCCTTCTCGGTCTACGCGAAGGCGGAGCTGGTCTTCAACGAGGGCTGGCTGGTGTTCGACCGGAGGGACCCGGCACGGCAGCTGCGCACGGACTTCAACCTGGGGCAGGCGGCGCCGGGGGTGGGCCGATGAGCCGCCTCGCGCGCGCGGCCGCCCTGGCCGCCACGCTCGCCTCGGCGGTCGCGGCGCCGGTCCGGGCCCAGACGATCGCCATCACGGGGGGGACGGTCCACCCGGTGAGCGGGCCCGCAATCGAGAACGGCACGGTGCTGATCCGCGACGGACGGATCGTGGCCGTGGGCCGGGAGGTCGCCATTCCTCCCGACGCCCGCCGCGTGGACGCCCGGGGCAAGGTGGTGACACCGGGCCTCATCCATCCCGGCACCAACCTCGGTCTGGTCGAGGTGGGCTCCATCGACGCCACCAACGAGACCGACGTGGCCGGCGACGTGACGCCGTCGTTCGACGTGGCGGCCGGGGTGAACCCCGACAACGTCCGGATCCCCGTGGCGCGCCTCGAAGGCGTCACCTCGGCCGTCATACTCCCAGGGAGCGGCTTCCTCGCCGGCCAGGCCGCGTGGATCGGACTCCTGGGCGACCGCCCCGAGTCGCTGGTCCGGCGGACCGGGGTCGCCACCCTCGCCAACCTCGGTGCCGCCGCCAAGGAGGCCGGTGCCGGCGCGCGGGCGCGCGGCCTCGCCCGGCTCGAACGGCTGCTCGACGACGCGGCCGAGTACGAGGCCCGGCGGGCGGACTTCCGGCGGAACGCAATCCAGCCGCTCGCCGCCCCCGCGGAGGAGCTCCAGGCCCTCCTGCCGGTGCTCCGGGGCGAGCGACCGCTCTACGTGGCCGCCAGCTCCGAGCGCGACATCCGGAATGCCCTCCGGCTGGCTGGCCGGCGGTAGCTCGAGCTCGTGCTGCTGGGCGCGGCGGAGGGGTGGAAGGTCGCGTCGGAGATCGCGGCGGCCGGTGTGCCGGTCGTGGTCAACGCGTTCCAGAACACCCCGGGATTCGACAACCTGGGGGCGCGGTGGGACAACCCCGCCCTGCTGGCCGAGGCAGGCGTCCGGGTGATCCTCACCGAATCCGAGTCCGGCGGGCCGCGCAACCTGCGCTGGGCCGCGGGACACGCGGTGCGGAACGGCCTCCCCTGGGCAAAGGCGCTGGAGGCCGTGACCCTCGCGCCGGCGCGTGCGTTCGGCGCGTCAGGAGAGGCCGGCGCGCTCGCGCCCGGACTGCTGGCCGACGTGGTGGTCTGGAGCGGCGACCCGTTCGAGTACTCGACGCGGGCCGAACTGGTGCTGATCGGTGGGGGAGAGGTGCCGCGGACCGGCCGGCAGGTGGAGCTGCTGGAGCGCTACCGGAAGCTCCCGCCGCGGTAGTCGCGAGCAGGGAGTCGCGAGCTCACCACGCCAGCTCGCGACTCGCGACCTGCGACTACCAGGTCGGGGGGGCCGGCGGCGGGGGCTGGGTCGGCGTGGCCTCGGCCTCGGACGCACCCGCCATCTCGTCCCGGGCGCGCGCGATCTCGGCGTCGAGGTCGTCGAGCCGGAAGAGCAGGGACTCGATCCGGCGGGCATCCACCTCCCCGCCGCGCTCCTTCCGCCACGTGAGCATCCCCAGGTCCCTCGCGGCGTTGTCCCGCTGGCGCTCGAGGCGGAGCACGCGCACCCGGGTCTTGCCCTCCTCGAGTGCTTCCTGGGCGTTCTTGCCGAGCTGTTCCAGCTCGCGCTGCAGCCGATCCATCAACGAAGACACGGTCGCCTCCGGGAGTCGAATGCCGATCCGTACGCCGGGCGCCCCGGCAATGTTTCAAGTCGAAGCATAACGGAAAGCCCCCCAGCGTGCACCGGGGGGCTTCGGGGTCGGGCAGGCGCGGGGTTCAGCCGGCGGCGACGGCCTCGGCGGGGTACACCGACACCTTCATCCGCTTCTTGTCCTTGTGCTCGAAGGCCACGACGCCGTCCACCAGGGCGAAGAGCGTGTCGTCGCTGGCGCGCTTCACGTTCTTGCCGGGGTGGAACACGGTGCCCCGCTGCTTGACGAGGATGTTCCCCGCGCGCACCGCCTCGCCGCCGAACTTCTTGACGCCGAGGTACTGCGGGTTGCTGTTGCGGCCGTTGCGGCTCGAGCCGACGCCCTTCTTGTGCGCCATGGGATCCTCAGCCCACTCGCAGGTCCGTCACGCGGACCTCCGTGAAATGCTGGCGGTGGCCGGTCTTCCGGCGGTAGTTCTTGCGGCGGCGGAACTTGAAGACATACAGCTTCTCGCCCTTGCCCTCGCCCAGGACTTCGGCGACGACCTTGGCGCCCTTGACGGTGGGCGTGCCGGCCTTGACGGTCTCTCCATCGGATGTCAGGAGGACCTCGTCGAACGTCACCGTGGTGCCGGGGGCCTCCGCCATGCGGGGGAGCCGGAGTACCTGCCCCTTCTCCGCCCTGAACTGCTTGCCGAGCGCCCGGAAAATCGCGTACATGGCCAATCCTGCCTGAGTGCCTACGGGTTGTAAGCCGTGGAACCTAGCCGCTTTGCGGGCTGCGGTCAACCCCGGGGCGCCTAGGCCACGGCGTAGATGTCGGTGACATCCCGGCCGGCCGGCCGGCTCATCAGCCGGAACTCGTCCAGGCGCATCATCGGGTCGTCGCGGACGACCAGGTCCAGCCCGGTGGTCCGGGCGAGGGTCTGCAGGAGCTTCGGCTCCTCCTCGAACATGTACAGGGCCACCTCGGGGTGCACCCGGACCGCGAGCTGCCGCTCCTTGTGCTCGTGCCCCGCGCGGCGGAGCGACCGCTCCAGCCGGCGGGCCACGATCTCCGGCCGGAAGACCCGGCCGGTGCCCGCGCAGGCCGGGCAGTCCCCCGTCTGGGAGTGCCAGAGGGAGGGGCGCACCCGCTGGCGGGTCATCTCGATCAGGCCGAGCTCCGAGACCGCGTAGGCCCGGGTCCGTGCCCGGTCGCGCGCCAGGTGGGTGCGGAGTTCCTGGAGGACGCGGTCCCGGTTGCCGCGCGACTCCATGTCGATGAAGTCGCAGACGATGATCCCGCCGATGTCCCGGAGCCGGATCTGCCGGGCGATCTCGCGTGCGGCCTCCAGGTTGGTGCGGAGGATCGTCTTCTCCGGGTCCTTCTTGCCGGTATAGCGCCCGGTGTTGACGTCGATCGAGACGAGCGCCTCGGTGGGCTGGATCACGAGCGAGCCGCCGGTGGGCAGCTCGCACCGGGCCTTGAACAGGTCCCGGATCTCCGCCTCGATGTCGAACTTGTCGAACAGCGGCGTGGGGTCCTGGTACAGGTGGACCCGCTCCATCAGGGCGGGGTCCACCTGCTCGAGGTACTGCCCGATCTCGTGGTGGAGCTCCTTCGTGTCGACGTGGAGGGCATCGACCTTCGCGCTGAACAGGTCCCGGATGATGCCGCGGGTGAGGCTGGTCTCGCGATGCACCAGGGCGGGCGCACGCACGTAGAGCTTCTTGCGGTTGATCTTCCGCCAGAGGCCGAGGAGGGCGTCCACCTCCCGCTGGAAGTGCGCCTCGGTGACGTCCTCCGCGACGGTGCGGACGATGAAGCCACCGACGTCCTTGGGCACGACGCCCGAGACCATCTCGCGCAGCCGCGCCCGCTGCTCGCGCTGCTCGATTTTCCGGCTCACCCCCACCCGGGAGGCGTATGGCATGAAGACCAGGAATCGTCCCGGCAGGGAGATCTGGCGGGTCACCCGGCAGCCCTTGGTGCTGATGGGCTCCTTGGTGACCTGGACGAGGATGGTCTCGCCCTTCTTGAGCTGCTCGGCGATGTCGGGGACCGCCCGGCGTCCGCGGCGGCGGCGACCGCCACCATTGCCATTGCCGGCCTTCGGGGCGGCCGCCGGGTCGGCCTCCTCGGCACCCTCCTCCCCCTCGTCCCCGCCCTCCTCCTCCTCCTCCTCCTCGCCCTCCTCATCCTCCTCGTCGGGCTCGATCAGGTCGGAGGCGTGGAGGAAGGCGCTCTTCTCGAGGCCGATGTCGACGAATGCCGCCTGGAGTCCGGGCAGCACCGCGTCCACGCGGCCGAGATAGATGTCCCCTACCGTCCGGCGCTGGTCAGGACGGTCGTAGAGCAGCTCGACGAGGGTGTCGTCTTCCAGGATGGCGACGCGCGTCTCGCGCTGGCCGCCATTGATGAGGATGACGCGTTTCAAGGCGGAAGTCCTCGGCCGCCACCGGCGACCGCCCCGGGGGGCGACGACGCGCAGCAGCGGCTGGCAGTGGGGGGCAGGCCCTGGCGGGCCGGCCGGCCTCCCTCCGTCGGGCCACGGGGGCCGGCGGGTCGAGCCGCACCGGCGCGGCTCCCGCACTCCCGTGTGCCCGGTCGGAGAGGATGGCCAGGAGAGACCTGCGGATCCGCGCGACGCGCGGACCCCAACTCACGACAACGCTCGCCCCCGGCCCAGCCAGGCAGGAGGCGAGCAGTCCAGACAGGCGGCGAGGCGCCAAGCTCATGCGGCCAATGTAGGAACGGCGGCGGGTCGGAGGCAACGGCCGGTCAGGCGACCACGTCCCCGAGGATCTGCCGGGCGATGACGATCCGCTGGATCTCGCTGGTGCCCTCGCCGATCTCGCAGACCTTGGCATCCCGCATCATCCGCTCGACCGGGTAGTCGGTCGTGTAGCCGTAGCCGCCCAGCACCTGGACCGCCTTGGTGGTGGCCCGCATGGCGAGCTCGGAGCAGAACAGCTTCGCCATCGCCGCCTCGGTCTTGAACGGGCGGCCGTGCTGCTTGAGCCAGGCGGCGTGGTACAGCAGGTGGGTGCCGGCCTCGATCTCGACCGCGAGGTCGGCGAGGGGAAAGTGGACCCCCTGGAAGCTGCCGATGTACTTGCCGAACTGCTTCCGCGTGCCGGCGTACCGGACGGCCTCCTGGTACGCACCCTCGGCGATCCCGAGCGACACGGCGGCGATGCCGATCCGGCCCGCGTCCAGCGTCCGGAGGAAGTTCACGAATCCCTCGCCCGGCCGGCCGAGCACGTTGTCCTTCGGCACTTCGGCGTCCTCAAGGATGAGCTCGCGCGTGTCGCTCGCACGCCAGCCCATCTTCTCCTCCTTCTTGCCGGCACGCACCCCCGGGGTCTTCGGGAGGTCCGCCGCGTGCCCGATGCCCAGGGCGGCGCAGCGCTCCAGGTCGACGGTGTCCTTGGTGACGATGAAGCTCGTGATGCCGCGGCTGCCGGGGCCCGGCGCGGTCCGGGCGGTGACCGAGAAGACCTCGCCCACGCCGGCGTGGGTGATGAAGACCTTGCTGCCGTTGAGCCGCCAGTGGCTGCCCCGATCCTCGGCCGTCGTGGCGGTGCCGCCGGCGTCGCTGCCCGCGCCCGGCTCCGTGAGGCCGAACCCGCCGAGCACCGTGCCGGCGGCGAGGAGGGGCACGTAGGTCCGGCGCTGCTCCGTGGTGCCGAACTCGACGATCGGCGAGGTCCCGAGATTGGTATGGGCGCTCACCGTGAGGGCGTGGCTCGCGTCCACCTTGGCGAGCTCGTGCAGCACGACGTAGTACGACAGGTGGTCCATCCCCGCCCCGCCGAGTTCCTCCGGCCACGGCACGCCGAGCAGCCCCAGCGCGCCCATCCGCTTCACGTTCTCCCAGGGGAAGGTCGACGTGCGGTCGAGGTCGCGCGCTACCGGCGCCACGTGCTCCGCGGCAAAGGCACGCACCATCTCACGCACCTGTGCGTGGTGCTCGGTGAAGTAGAGCGACGGATCCATGCGGGGGCTCCCGGGTTTCCCGGAATATATCGCCCCCCGGGTGGGGATTCACCGCACGGGCCCCGGCGAGCGCGCCAGGGGGATGACGGCGGAACCCGATGCGGCGAGCTTTCGTGCATGCGCCTCCCGATCCGCCTCCTGCCGATGGCCCTCGTCGCGGTCGCCGCCTGCGCGGACGGCGCGGCCGGGCCCGACCCCCTCCCGCTCGCCCTGCGCTTCGCGCCGGTGGACAGCGGGCTCGACTTTCCGGTATTCGTCACCGCGCCGCCGGGCGATCCCAGCCGGGTGCTGGTCCTCGAGCGGGGCGGGATCGTGCACCTGCGGAAGGACGGGGTCCGGCTGCCGACGCCGTTCGCCGACCTCACCGCCCTCACCAGCCCGGCAGGATCCGGCAACGAATACGGAGTGCTCGGCCTGGCCTTCCACCCGCAGTACGCCGCGAACCGACGGTTCTTCGTCTACTACATCAACGTGGACGAGGATGCGCGGCTGGTGGAGATGCGCGCCGCGGCGGGCTTCGACCAGGCCGAGCCCGCGATCGTGGATACCCTCCTGGCCCTGGACATCAACGACTACGCGGTCCACTACGGCGGGACCATCGGCTTCGCGCCCGACGGGAAGCTCTGGATCGGGCTCGGCGACGGCGAAACCGGCGGGACGGCGGCCGGCAGCCCCTCCCAGGACAGCACCAACCTGCGCGGCAAGCTGCTGCGGATCGACGTGGACGCCGGATCCCCCTACGCCGTGCCACCCGACAACCCGTTCCTCGGCCGCCCGGGGTGGCGAGGGGAGATCATCCATCTCGGCCTCCGCAACCCCTACCGGTGGAGCTTCGACCGGGAGACCGGGGACCTCTGGCTGGGCGATGTCGGCGAGGACTCGGTCGAGGAGCTGGACTTCCTCCCGGCCGGCGCGGCGGGTCTCAACCTCGGCTGGCCCTACCGGGAGGGCACCGCCTGCTTCCTCCCGCCCTCGGGGTGCCCGTCCGCCGGCCTGGTGGCACCGTTCCTCGAGTACGACCACGGGGCCGGCTGCTCGATCACCGGCGGCTACGTCTACCGCGGCGCGGACTGGCCGGCGCTCCGCGGCCACTACCTGTACGGGGACTTCTGCCGGAGTGCGGTGCGGGTGGTGCGCCGGACCCCGTCGGGCGGGGCCGCCGACCAGTCGGAATGGCCCCTCCCCGTGGCGGGCGACAACGTCACCGGTTTCGGGGAGGACGCCCGGGGGGAGGTCTACGTGGCGCTGGCGTCGGGCCGGGTGTACGCCGTGGCCCTCGAGCTTCCCGACTGATCAGCGGCGGGTCACGCCATACTCGGCGAGGAGCGGGCGGAGCCGGTCGAGCGGCAGGGCCTCGACCCGGCGGCCGTTCGATTCGACCGCCACCGCCATGAACAACGAGTTGTAGATCGCCTCCTCG
This sequence comes from Gemmatimonadales bacterium, assembly GCA_025924275.1. Classification (GTDB taxonomy): domain Bacteria; phylum Gemmatimonadota; class Gemmatimonadetes; order Gemmatimonadales; family GWC2-71-9; genus JAICEH01. The sequence goes on from JAICEH010000006.1 coordinate 9,386, forward strand.
GTGGCCTCGACCACCGCGGCGAAGAGCGGCGACGCCGCCTCGTTGCCGAGCTCGGCACCGGCCGCCGGTGCGGCGCCCGGCGTCCGCCGGAGCGAGGGGGCGGTGCTGAAGGCGATCACGTAATCGCCCGAGCCGTTCGCCGCGAACGACCCGGTGCGCGCCAGGCCGAGCATCGCCCGGCTCGCGAGGCGAGCCAGATTCCGATCCCCCACCGGCGCATCGGTCGCCACGACGATCATGATCGACCCGTCGCCCGGCGCCGGGGCGACCGCGCTGCGGTAGGCGTGACGACCCAGGCGCACGCCCACCGGCACGCCGAGCACCTGGAGGATGCCGCCGAAGTTGCTCTGCACCAGGACGCCAACGGTCCACCCGCCCAGCGCGGTCGGCAGGCGGCGCGAGCTGGTCCCGATGCCGCCCTTCCACCCGAACGCCTCGGTCCCTGCCCCGGCCCCGACCGCGCCCTCCGCGACCGCACCGGTGTCCGCAGTGGCGAGGGCCTGCTCCACGTCGGCCGCCTCCACCGGCCGGCTCCGGATCGCGTTGAGGCCCCCATCGTTCGTTTCGCCGACCAGGACATTGATGGACCGGACACGTTCCATGCCCGGCTGCCGCAGCATCCAGGCGACGAGCGCATCCGCCGCCTTCCACACGCAGAGCGTGCAGGTCAGGAGGATGGGCGACTCCAGCTCGCCCAACTCCCGCACCTGAGTAACGCCGAGCAGCTTGCCGAACCCGTTGCCCACGTGGATCGCCGCCGGCACCCGATCGAGAAACGGGTTCCCGGCGTGGGGCAGGACGGCGGTCACTCCCGTCCGCACCGAATCCCCGCGGACGATGGTGGCGTGGCCGACGCGGACGCCGGCCACATCGGTGATCGCGTTCCGGGGGCCGGGGGCGAAGATGCCGGGTGCCACGCCGAGGTCCCTCGCCCGGTGCTGGGCCAGGAGGGACGCCGGAACGCAGAGCAGGAGGAGGGCGAGGAGGGGCACGGTGCCGGGCTCGCTGTGGAGTGGGGCCGCGGCCGGCCGGACGGCCGGCGTGGCGCCCCCAACCCTCGCCCGCTCACCGCAGCAGCGCAAGCAGCGCCTCGCCGAACCGGGCCATCGCCCGGGGACCGAATCCGGGGACGAGCCCGAGCGCACGGCGGGAGGACGGCCGATGCGCCGCGATGGCGTCGAGCACGTCGTCGGGGAGCACGTGGTCGCGGGGGAGCCCCGCGGCGACGGCCAGCCGGTCCCGCCAGGCGCCGAGCCGGTCCCGCAGGGCCACCGGCGGCGAGCCGCGCGGCCCCGCGGGGTGCAGGCCGGGCGGCCGCTCCGGGCAGCGATCGCACCCCGCGCACCGCGGCAGCCGCTCACCGAACCAGGCCAGCAGCGCGCGCCGCCGGCACATCCGTCCGGCGGCGTACGATTCCATTGCCGCCAGCCGCCGCTCGGCCGATGCCCGGCGTCGTTCGACGAGGTCCCAACGCACCCGTCCGCGCTCGGGCCTGAGCTCGGCGCGAAGCCGCTCGACCGACGCCCGCACGTTCGCGGGCAGTTCCGGTGAGGACGCCCCCGCCCAGGCGCGTTCCACGAGCTCCCGAGGCGGAAAGGTGACGTCGAGCTGCCGGCGGAGCAGGCCGCTGTCGCCCGTGCGATGGAGGAGCACGCATTCCGCCGGGGCGCCATCCCGCCCGGCGCGTCCCGCCTCCTGGTAGTAGGACTCCGGCGTGGCCGGCATCAGCCAGTGCACCACGAGCCGTACGGTGGGCTTGTCGATCCCCATCCCGAATGCGCACGTCGCCACGACGACCTCGAGCTCGTCGTCGAGGAAGCGCTCGAGGGTGGCGCGCCGGAGTTCGGCCGGGAGGCCGGCGTGGTACGGGGCTGCCCGGTACCCCCGGCGGCCCAGGGTGCGCGTCAGCGCCTCGGTGATCCGGCGGGTCGGGGCGTAGACGATCGCCACCCGGTCGGCGCGGGAGAGGAGGCCGCAGAGCGCGGCCAGGCGGCCCGCCTCGTCGGCCACCTGCTGCACCGTGAAGCGGAGGTTTCGCCGGTCGAAGGAGCCCACCACGTCAGCGGCGCCGGCGCGGAACCCGAGCGTGCGCCGGATCTCACCGCGCACCTCGGGCGTGGCGCTGCCGGTGAGGGCCACCACCGGCGGGCCGCCGAGCGCCAGGCGCTGCCGCCCCAGCGCGCGGTAGGAGGGTCGGAAATCGTGCCCCCACTCGCTGATGCAGTGGGCTTCGTCCACCGCGAGCCGGGCGGGAGCGGCCCCGTGTTCCCGGAGCTCGCGCGCCAGCCGCGGCAGCCGCTCGGGGGAGGTGTACAGCAGCCGGATCCGTCCGGCGGCGGCCTGCCGCACCACGTCCCGCTGGGCCCGCGCCGGCAGCGTGGAATCGAGCGCGGCAGCGGGCAGCCCGCGCTCGCGCGCCGACGCCACCTGGTCCTGCATGAGGGAGATGAGGGGGGAGAGGACCAGCGTGAATCCCGGCCCGAGGAGGGCCGGCACCTGGAAGCACGCCGACTTGCCCGCCCCGGTCGGCAGGACGCCAAGCACGTCCCGGCCGGAGAGCACGGCCTCGACGACCCGCTGCTGCAGCGGGCGGAAGTCGGGATGGCCGAAGTGCCGGGCGAGAAGGGCGCGGGCCAGGTCGAGGGGAGGATCCACCCCTCAGGGTCGGGGTCCGCCCGGCTAGTTCACGTACCGGATCCGGTACAGTCCGCGCCCATTCTCCGCCTGCGCCCCGACGTAGAGGGCGCCATCCGGTCCCACGCCCAGGGCCGTGACCTCCTGGAACCACTTCGCGAACACCCCGACCACGTTGCCCACCGACGGATCCAGCCGGTGGATCTCGCCGGTCACGTAGTCGGCGAAGAAGTAGTCGCCGGCGTAATCGGCCGGGAACCGCATCGTCGTGGGCCGGTAGAATCCGCCGCCGATGATGGCGTACCCGCCCACGAAGCTGCCCCCGTGCGGGTACGCATAGCGCGGCGAGAGGACGCCGGGCGCGCTCGACGGCCCCTCTTCGGCGGGCCAGCCATAGTTGCCCCCCGCCACCCCGGTGTTGACCTCCTCCCACGCGCTCGCCCCGACGTCGCTGATGAGGAGGAGTCCGGTCACCCGATCGAAGGAGAAGGTGAACGGGTTCCGCAGCCCGCGGGCCCAGACCGCGCGCGCGAGGCCCGTGGTCTGGGAGTAGAACGGATTGTCCGACGGGATGCTGCCGTCGGCATTGAACCGGAGGAGCTTCCCGAACACGCTCCCCAGGTTCGGGGAGTTCGACCCGTTGGCGTTGTCCCCGACCCCCACGTAGAGCTTGCCATCGGGGCCGAAGGCCAGCGCACCGCCGTTGTGGTTGTTCGCGATCGACAGCTCGGGCAGGTCGACCAGCACGGTCTGGCCCGAGGAGACGTTGCCGCTGGAACCGAGCCGGCTGATCCGGTTGTGGGTCCCACCGGACTCGGTGGTGTAGTGCACGTACACGCGGCCGTTGGACGAGAACGCGGGGTCGAGGGCCAGGCCGATGAGGCCGCGCTCCCCGGCCTGGTCGACGGCGAGGTCGATGAAGGGCGTGGCGAGCCGCGAGCCCCCGCTCACGATCTCGACCCGGCCGTTCTGGAGGGCCACGAACACCCTGCCGTCCGGGGCGAACGCGAGCGCCGTGATCCGGGCGGAGAACCCGTCGTCCACCAGCTCCCGGACGAAGCCGGCCGGCAGGCCCTCGGACCCCCCTGTGGTGAACGTGACCTTCACCCACGGCGAGCGGTTCCCGGCGGCGTCGCGGGCGCGGGCGCTCACCTCGTGCTGCCCGCTGGCGTAGTTGGCTCCGGGCACCGAGAACCCCCAGGGGGCCGAGGTATCCTCCGCGCCCACCGGAGCCCCGTCGAGCCGGAACTCGACGCCGACCACGCCCCGGTTGTCGGTGGCCTCCACCCGTACCTCGATCGTACCCAGCCCCCTGGCCGAGTCGGCCGGCTGGGTGAACCGGACGGTCGGCGGCTGCGTGTCGTCGTTGCCCTGGTCGTTCACGGAAACCGAGACGCCCGCCGAGCTCGCCACGGCGCCGTCCTCGTCGGTGGCCCGGGCGGTCAACGTGGTCGTCCCCGCCGCCGCCGGGGTCCACGTGGCCTGGAAGGGCGAGCTGCCATCCGTCCCGATGAGGGTGGCCCCCGCGAAGAACGACACCGACACCACGTGGCCGTCGGGGTCCGCCGCGCTGGCACCCAGGCTGACCGGGTCTCCCACGAGGAGCGGGGCGGCCGGCGGGGCGAGGGACACCGTCGGCGGGACGTTCGCCTCACCGGCCTCGTTGAAGTTCGCCACGAACTCCGAGGCGACCTCGGGGGTGACGACGACATGCTCTGCCGGCTTGCCATTGGACCACGACCCGAAACTGTAGCTGGTGCCGGCCTTCGATTGCGGGGTGGAGACACCCAGGGTTCGCCGGATGCCGACCACCCCCTCGACCTCGAGCGGGGTCGCCCGCGGCTGGCCATCGAGGAGGACCTGGAGGCCGGCGGGCGCCGTGACGACCCGGAAGGTCCCGGTGACCGGCAGGAGGTCCCGCACGGCGGTGTCCGCCCGGCCCGCGGCGTCCTCGACCCGGAGGTAGAAGCGGTAGAAGACGTTGACCGCGGTCTCCCCTTCGGCCGGGATGTCGATCGTGCCGCCCGCCCCGGTGGTGGGAGCCAGGAAGGGATGGGTGTGCGTGTCGTGATGGAAGTCGGCCCACCAGGTCATCCGGGCCGCAGGAACTGCGGCGCCCCCGCCCTCGGTGCCGCCACCCGAGTATGTGAGGGTCGTCCCGGCCCGGTAGGTGCTGTCTTGCGCCGGGGATGCGATGACCGCGAGCGGCGGGCCGTCCGGGCCGGAGCCCGGATCATCGCCGCATCCGGAGAGGGCAAGTGCGGATACCAGGACGCCGGCGGGAAGCCGGAAGCGCGAGGCGAGAAGCGACTTCACGATGCACGGCCCTTCGGGTGACGCGTGGGTGGGTCAGCGCAGAAGAGAATCACACCGGCAGCCACTCCGCAACAGGACCTGCGTCACAATCCGCCCGCCGAGCCCTACCCCGACGGGCGGCCCCCACGGGGACGGTAGAACCGAATGGCGAGCGCCAGGACCAGCAGGCCGATGGCCACCCAGGTGATCCGCCGGTCATCCCGGGCGATCGCGACCAGGGCGAGCCCCAGGCCCAGGACACCGAGGATCATCCGAACGGCGAGCGGGTTCATCCGAGGAAGCGCTCCACCGCCGCCCGGAAATCGGGGGTGCTCCGCGCCAGGGCGTTGATCCGTGCCCCCAGGCGGATCCCCTCCTCGAACGACGGCCCGTCGAGTTCGTAGAGCAGCCGCTTGGTGAGGGCGAGTGCGGTCGGGCTCGCTGCGACCAGTTCGGCGAGCAGGCGGGCTCCCTCCGCCTCGAGCGCGGCCTCGGGTACGACCCGGGAGACCAGGCCGAGGTCCCGGGCCTCGCTGGCCCCGAGCAGCCGGGACGTGGCCGCGAGGTCGAAGGCCACCCGCTCACCCACCTGGCGGCGGAGGAGCGCGAGCACCATCGCCGGCACAAAGCCCCGTTGGACCTCGGGATAGCCGAACCGGGCGGTGTCGGCCGCCATCACCAGGTCGCACGCCGTCGCCAGGCCGCAGCCCCCGGCAAGCGCCCGCCCCTGCACCAGGGCCACCACCGGCTTGTCCAGCCGCCGGATGGCCAGGAAGACCTCGCCGAGGCGCAGCGCGTGGGCCGCGTTCTCGGCCGCAGGCCGCTCCCTCGAGGCGAGCAGCTCCGCGAGGTCGGCGCCAGCGCAGAAGTCCTTCCCGGCACCGCGGATCGCCACGACGCGCACGCCCACATCCAGGGAGGCCCGCTCGAGCCCGGCATGGAGCGCCTCCACCGTGGCCGAGTCGAGGGCGTTTCGCTTCTCGGGCCGATCGAGGGTCAGGGAGAGCACCCCGTCCGCCAGCGCGAGCCGGAGCGTGCTCACCGGCGGATCCTCCGGGCGAGCGCCCGGGGCACGGGGATCTCCATCCGAAGGAGTGCGGTCGAGAAGACCTTCCCTTGGGCATCGGTCTTGAGCGAGATCGTCCCGCCGCCATCCAGCGCGCCGTGGAGGAGGAAGTTGAGGGCGCACAGGTTGGGCAGTTCGAAGCGCTCGACCGCGGTGACCATTCCCTTGAAGTGTCGCTTTACACGAGCAGCTGTAACCTGTTTTGCAAGAATAGGATAGAATTCATCATTCAAGGAGATTATTCCCACATTCGCGGTGTCGCCCTTGTCGCCAGAGCGGGCGTGGGCGAGGTGCCGGAGCTGGACGGAAACGGTGGCTGAGACTCGCGGCATCAGAGGATTTCCACACGGACGCCGGGTTCGATGGCCGCCCGCTCGATGAGCGCTGGCCAGTACGCCACCACTTCCTGGACCTGGGGTCTGCCACCGGCGAAGCCGGTGACGCTGGGCGGACCGGTGAGCACCAGCGGGGCGATCTCGCGGGTGAACCGTTCGACGGGCCCCTTCTCCCGGGCCCGCACGCCGACGCGAAGCTGCACCTCGGCCAGGTCGGCTGGTGGCGGACCGGCCAGCCGGCCGTGCGTGGCATCCACGCCGACGAACTCGGTCAGGATCTGCTCGAACTCCAGGCCCAGGTCGGCCAGGCGGCGCCGGAGGATGCGGTCGGCGGCGCGGGCCTTGTCGTGCGCTTCCGGCCAGGAGTACACCAGGGTGCCGACCGCCTTCCAGCCATACGACCAGGCGATGGACACCTTGAGCTGCTCGGTCTTCGGCCGGCCCCGGATGCCCGAGACCTCGACCCGGTCGCGGCCAGCCTGGCGCAGCCGGATGCTGGTGAAGTCGGCGATCCCGTCGGGGGTGATGTAGTTCCGCGGGTCGCCCATCTCGTACACCAACTGCTCGGTGACGGAGGCCACGTTCACCACCCCCCCGGTGCCCGGATGCTTGGTCACCACGAACGACCCGTCGGGCCGCACGTCGGCGATGGGAAAGCCCGGGTTCTCCAGCCCGCGGACGCGACGCCAGTCCTTGAGCAGGTTCCCGCCCGAACTCTGCGCCCCGCATTCGAGGATGTGCCCGGCCACCGTGCCCGCGGCGATGCGATCCCAGTCGTCCGGCGCCCAGCCGAACTCGTGGACCAGTGGCCCGAGGGTGAGACCGGTGTCCGTCACCCGCCCGGTGACCACCACGTCGGCGCCCCGGGCGAGGGCCTCGACCACCGGCGCCATCCCGAGGTAGGCGTTGGCGGAGACGACCGCGGGGCGGATCTCGGCCAGGTGGCGCCCCGTGTCCATGTCCCGGAGCTCATGGCCTGCGGCGAGCAGGTCGTCGAGCCGCGGCAGGATGTCATCCCCGGTCACCAGTGCCACCCGGACCCGCCCGGCGAGCCCGAGCCGGCGGGCTGCGGCCACCACCGCTTCGGCACAGGCGCGCGGATTCACGCCCCCGGCGTTGGTCACGACCCGGACCCCCTTCGCCACCAGCTGCGGCAGGAGGCGCTCCATCAGCGGCACGAAATCCCGGGCGTAGCCGGCGGCCGGGTCACGCGCGCGCTGTTTCTGCAGGATGGACATCGTGACCTCGGCCAGGTAGTCCAGCACGAGGTAGTCCACCGGCCCGCCCTCGACCTGGCGCACCGGCGCCTCGAGCCAGTCGCCCCAGAATCCCTGCCCGGCAGCCACCCGCACGGCAGCGCGCCTCACGGGAGCGGCTCCGCCGCGAGCAGGAGTTCGCGGGTCCAGATGGCCTCGCCCGCCTCGGCCCAGATCACGCCGAGGCGCTCGAATCCACCTGCCGGCAGCGGCCAGGGTGAGGCGGGAAGGACGAAGCGGGCCGTGCCGGTGCCGTCCCGGGCGATGGCGAGTTCGCCCCGCGCCGCGGCCTCGAGGAAGGCCGGCTCCGCGGCGTAGAAGCGGAGGTGCACCGCCACCTCCCACGGCTGCGAGTCGGTGGCGTCGGCCAGACCGGGGAGCAGGACGAGCTCGGCCGACTGCGCCCCGGCGGGGATCGAGTCGCCCAGCTCCAGCGCCAGCCGGCCCAGGTGGTAGTTGAGCGGCTGGTGCATGAGCTGACGGCCGTCGGCGGCGAGCAGGGTGGCTCCGAGGTCGGTGAACCGGTCCCACTGGGTCGGGTCCATCGAGACGTCCACGACCACGCGGCGGGCCCAGTCGGGGATCGGCACCGGCACCCGGACGGGCGCGGGACCCACCGCCCGGCTTCGTGCCTGCCGTTCCGCTCCGAGGAGGGCGGCGCCGGGCACGATGCCCACGGCGGTGTCGCTGGCGTTCCGGAAGCGCGCCTCCACGGCCCCCCCGTCGCGCCGGCCCTGGAGGCGGACCGGACTCCGGGCGACCTGGAGCGTCACGGTGGCCCCGGCACCCGGAGGCGCGATGGCGTCGATCTCGTAGAGGCCGGGACGGACGTCCCGGCCATCCACCTGGTAAATGGCGGCCTGGTCGTCGGCGCCCGCGGGCCTGCCGTTCTCCTCCCGCCAGGGCATCCCCCCCGGTTCGTGGAGCGAGGTCAGGGCCGCCTCGAACGCTCCGCCGGTGGTCACGCCCACCTCGAACGGGCGGTCGACCTCGGCGGCGAGGAACCAGCGCCGTACCTCCCCCGGCCCGAGCGGAACCGGGCCCAGCAGGGTATCGCGCGAGGGCAGCGGGACCACGATGGTGGACACCAACCGCGCGAGCGGACCCGCAACCGTGTCGGCGGTCCAGGCGGAGACGACGCCGGTGTAGTTCCCTGGTGCACGGAGGCGGTCGGCGCGATACGACACCTCCACCCGCGTGCGTCCGTTCGCGAGCGTCGCGGGGGCCGGGGCCACCAGCCACTCGACATTGGACCGGAACTGGACCGGGACCGGAGCCGAGGCTCCCGCGACGACCAGCTCGAATGCCTGGCGTGCGGGCGCCTCGCCGATGTGCAGGGCGGCCTCCGCGGGCGTTCCGGGAACTGCCGTCCGCACCTCGGGCAGGTCCCCCGCCCCCTGCAGCCAGGCCCAGGCGAGCCCGACGTCGGGGACGCCCGCGCCCTCGTCGATCCAGGTGGCACCCGGGGTGGTCAGGGCGGTGACCATCAGGGCCCGCCGGATGCGAGCCCCGACCGGCGCCCGGCCTTCCGCGGCGAGGGCCGAGGCGAGCAGGGCGGCGAGCCCGGCTGCGTGTGGGGCGGCCATCGAGGTCCCCGCATTCCGTTCCTCTCCCGTGCTCCACCGGGGGACCGTGCTGTAGGCGATGCCGGGAGTCACCAGGTCCGGCTTGGCCGATTCCCCACCGCGACCCGAGAAGAAGGCCACGGGGTCCGGTGCCCCCGCCGCAGTCGCGGTGCGCTGGACGAAGACCGTCGGGAAGGTGGCGCCGACGGAGATCGCGCGCCGCGCGCTGCCGGGGAACCCGACGGTCGAGAGGCCCGGGCCGTCGTTGCCGGCGCTGATGGTCATCACCACGTCGGGATTCGCCGCGAGGAACGAATCCACCACCGCGTCGATCCGCGCGTGGCCCTCGCGCTCGTTGCCCACGCCGAAACTCAGGTTGATGACCAGGGGCATGCGGCGTTGCCGCGCGGCCTGGCGCGCGTACGCCATCGCCGCCCGCATCGCCCCGGTGGTGCTGATCCCGCCATTGGCGTTGTCGGCGATCTTGAGGCCGAGGAGCCGGGCCCCGGGGGCGACGCCATCGAACCCGGCCACCCCGTAGAGGTCGTTCCCCGCGGCGATCCCCGCCACGTGGGAGCCGTGCCCGCTCGTGTCGAAGACGAGGTCGAGCACCGGCCGGCCAGCCTCCTCCCCGAGGTTGACCGCGATCCCCACCGGGCAGGGGAGGCGAGGCCCCCGCCAGCAGAAGGTCTCCCCGCCAGCGGCAAAGTCCCGAACCGGACGCTCGTCGAGCAGCGTCCCGTTGCGGTCCGTGTCGGCGAAGAGCAGCCACCCGTCCGTCCCGCGCGCCACCAGGACCAGCAGGCTGTCCGCCTCCGAGCCGTTGCCATCGAGGTCGCTGGCCGGCGGCTTGCCGAGGCGCCGCTCCACCACCCGCCCGGCGTACCAGGCCCCGCCGGCGCTGAAGGCCCGGACCCGCGCCAGCCCCGCCATCGTGGTGCCGCCGATCCGGAGGGTGTCGCCGGACGTCCGGACCGGCTCCAGGGCCACCCGGCCTTCGCCGGAGAAATCGCGCACGTCGAGCACCTTCCGCTCGCCGGTGCTGGTCCAGTCGAGTCCGGGGATGCTGGGATCGAGGCCGCTATCCAGGATCGCGATGAGCACGCCCCGTCCGTCGGCCGCCGGGAACGCGCGATGGAACCGGTCCACGCCGGTCGGCGCCAGCGGCATCCACCCCGCGGCGAACGCGGCATCGGGAGGCGCCACGCGCTCCGGCTCCGGCTCGGCCGGGGTGAGCGGATCGGCCGGGTACCGGATCGGGTCCACGTTCGGCCGGGGCGGCGGGGCCGGGTTGGCGGCGCAGCCGGTGGCGAGCAGGAGCAGGAGCGAGAGAGGCGCCGTGCGCATCAACGGTCGGGGTCGAGCGGCGGCAGGATGAAGGGCCCGAGGTGCGGCCCGTCCCAGCAGCTGCACACCTGGAGCAGGAAGGCGAGCTGGTCGCGGGTCTCCTCGGCGGTCACGATCGCGTCCACGAATCCCCGGGCGGCCGCGTACCGGGCATCGAGCTGGTGCTCGTAATCGGCGCGCATCGCCTCGACCTGTTCGGCGATGCCGGCGGGGAGCGGCTTGCCCTCGGCCTGGGCCCGCTGGATGGCGGGCCCGTGCACCGCCATCACCGCCGACTCGCCCTCCATCACCGCCATCCGGCCGGTAGGCCAGGAGAGGATGAAGTCCGGGTCGAACCCCTGGCCCGCCATCGCATAGTACCCCGCCCCACTGGCGTGGTTCACGGTGAGGACCAGCTTCGGCACCACCGCCGTCGCCATCGCCTCCACGAACCGGGCGCCGGCCCGGATGATTCCCGCCTGCTCGGCCTCGGGCCCCACCATGAACCCGCTCACGTCCTGGACGAAGAGGATCGGGAGGCGCTCGCGGCTCGCGGTCTCGATGAAGTACGCGACCTTCTCGGCGCTCTCGGCGTAGATGATGCCGCCGAAGCGTGGCCGCGACCCGGGCTGGCCCTTGATGAGGCCGCGGTCGTTGGCGATGACCGCCACCGGCCACCCGGCCACGCGCGCGTGCCCGCAGATCATCTCCCGCGCGAGGTCGGGCTGGAACTCGGCCAGCTCGCCGCCGTCGAGGAGAGCCCCCAGGAGCTGCCGCGCGTCATAGGACAACCGGTGGTCGGCCGGAAGGAGCCGGTGGAGCGCCTCGGCCGGGACCGCGGCGGGCCGGGGCCCGGTGCGGCGGCTCTCGAGCCCGGCGCGCCGGGGCAGCCGGGCGAGGTAGGCCCGGATCTGGCGGAGGCAGTCGGCGTCATCCGCCGCGCGGTAGTGGGCGACGCCGCTCACCGCCGTGTGGGTCCGCGCGCCGCCCAGCGACTCCGCGTCCACCGACTGGCCGGTGGCACCCTTGACGAGGTTCGGGCCGCCGAGCCCCATGAAGCTCGAGCCGTCGACCATCCAGATCACGTCGGAGAGCGCCGGCAGATAGGCCCCGCCGGCGACGCAGCTCCCCATCACCGCGGCGATCTGGGGCACGTGGAGATACCGCCGCATGATCGAGTTGTAGTAGAAGATCCGGGCGGCGCCGTACTGTCCCGGGAACACCCCCTCCTGGTAGGGCAGGTTGACGCCGGCGCTGTCCACCAGGTAGACGATCGGGATCCGCTGGCGCATCGCCACTTCCTGCGCCCGCAGGATCTTCCGGATCGTCTCCGGCCACCACGAGCCGGCCTTCACCGTCGGGTCGTTGGCCACCACCACCACCTCGCGCCCCTCGACCAGCCCGAGCCCGGTGACGACGCCCGCGGCAGGCGCCTGGCCGTCATACTGGTCGTAGGCGACGAGGAGGCCGAGCTCGAACCAGGGACTGCCGGGATCGAGGAGGGCAGCGACCCGGTCCCGGGCCGGGAGGCGGCCCTGCGCCCGGATCCGCGCCAGGCGCTCCTCCCCCCCTCCCAGCTCGATCCGCCGGGCGAGGGCCAGGTAGGCGTCGGTCAGTTCGTGAAGCCGGCCCTCGCTCACTCGGCGAGGTGGGCGGCCGCCCACTCCTGGATGTACTCGATCAGGTCGGAGGTGGGCGTGCCCGGGCCGAAGAGCCGGCCCACGCCCCCCGCCGCCAGCGACGCCATGTCCTCCGGCGGGATGATGCCGCCCCCGGTGACGAGCACATCGGCCCGGCCCTTCTCCTCGAGGAGCTGGCGCACCCTCGGGAAGAGGGTCATGTGGGCCCCGGAGAGGATCGAGAGCCCGACGACGTCGACGTCCTCCTGTACCGCGGCGGTGGCGATCATCTCCGGGGTCTGGTGCAGCCCGGTGTAGATCACCTCCATCCCGGCGTCGCGCAGGGCGGCCGCCACGACCTTGGCCCCGCGGTCGTGGCCATCGAGGCCCGGCTTGGCGACGAGCACGCGGATCGGCCGGTTGAGGGGCGGGTGGGGCTTGGCGGCAGTCATCATCGTCGGCGGCGTCCGGGTCAGCGGAAGCGGAGGAAGGCGGCGAGGCCGTCGATCCCGCGGCGGGCCTCGGCGTCGTACACCACGTCGATCGCGGCATGCTGGCGGAGGGCGTCCTCGATGGCGTCGTCCACCACGTCGAGCACCGGGACGATGCCCCCCTCGTCGCGAAGCTCGATCTCGCGAAGGGCGAGCCGGCCGGTGGCGGCCGCGCGCCACCCGGGCTCGGACGCATCGGGGTCCACCAGCAGGGTCCGCACCTGCCCGCGGCGGAGCGCCCGGAGGGACTCGCCGACGCCGGTCACGGCCATCCGCTGGCCCAGCAGCTCGGTGAGCTGGCGGGCGTTGGACCGCTCCGCGCCGCGCTCGTGCGCCTCCCGGGCCTCCAGCGCGGCCTCGCGCACCAGCGCGGGCGTTGCCTCCTTCGGGTTGGTGCGGAACTCGCCCAGCACCCGGTCCTCCAGGTAGGGGTGAAGGAAGGGCCGGAGCGCGGCCGGGTCGCCGCCCATCCCGCCGATGACGACCCCCGTGGCGCGCCGCTCGCGGTCGAGCGCGAAGAGGCGCCGGGCCACCAGGTCGAGGTGGCGGGCGCGCTCGGTCCGCATCCGGTTGTTGTAGGAATGCTCGCCCCAGCCGGGCCCGTCCTGGTCGCCGCGAAAACGGCCGCCCCGGGTACTGTCGGCCCGGAGGCCGGGCAGTTCGTCCACCCCGAAGGCCGTGACCTCGAAGAAGCGGGCCGCGGTCCGGTCCAGCGTCACCGCGAGAATCCGGCCCACCTCGTCGTCCAGCGCCGCCAGCTCGCGCACCTGCGGGGTCGCGTCCACCCCGAGGCGGGAGCGGTGCACCCGGGGCACCGGCACGACCTCGAAGAGGTCGAGCGGCCCGCAGGCGTAGATCACCACGCCCCGGCTCGCGGGGAGGTTCGCCGGGTGGTGGAGGAACTCCTCCACCCGGGCCAGGTCGGCGCGCACCTCGCCCTCCGTGGCGCGGTCGAGGCCCAGGCGCGGCAGGCCCTCCTGGGTCGCGCGGATCCGGTTCTTGAGCTTGATCTGGTACTTCCCGCGGGCGCGGTCGCGGGGCTCGAGCTTGAGGAAGCACGACACCACGCGGTGGCGGCCGGTCCGGATGCGGGTGAGCCGGGCCAGCAGGCCCGGGACGTCCACCGCGCGCGCGGTGGCGGTGCGGTTCCTTGCCATTCGGTCCTCCTTCCGCGGCGGGCCCGTGGGCTCAGAAGAACACGGGCTCGCGATAGGATCCGTAGATGCGCTCCAGCACGTGCCGGATCTCGTGGAGCGTGCAGTAGGCGCGGGCGCAGTCCAGCATCGCCGGGATCACGTTCCGGTCCTGCGCCGCGGCCTCGCCCAGCGCCTCGAGCCGCGCCGCCACCAGCCCGGCATCGCGCGTGGCCCGCAGGCGGGCGAGCGATTCGCGCTGGACGCGCTCCGCCGTGTCGGTGACCCGGAGGATCTCGACCGGCGCGTCGTCCGATTCGGTGAAGGCGTTGAGCCCGACCAGCACCCGGCGGCCGGCTTCGGCCTCCGCCTGGAACCGGGTCGCGCTCTGGGCGATCTGGCGCTGGAACCAGCCCGACTCGATGGCCTTCACCACGCCACCCTGGGCCTCGATCTCGGCGAAGAGCCCTTCCGCCTCCTGCTCCAGCCGGTCGGTGAGGGCCTCGACGTAGTAGCTCCCGCCGAGGGGATCGGCCACCGAGGCGACGCCGGTCTCGTAGGCGAGGATCTGCTGGGTGCGCAGCGCGATCCGCACCGATTCCTCCGTGGGCAGCGCGAGGGTCTCGTCGAAGGCGTTGGTGTGGAGCGACTGGGTGCCGCCCAGCACGGCCGCCATGGCCTGATAGGCGACCCGCACGGTGTTGATGTGGGGCTGCTGCGCCATCAGCGACACGCCCGCCGTCTGGCAGTGGAAGCGCATCTTCCAGCTGCGCGGGTCGGCGGCGCCGTACTTCTCGCGCATCACCCGGGCCCAGATGCGGCGGGCGGCCCGCATCTTGGCGATCTCCTCGAAGAAGTCGTTGTGGACGTCCCAGAAGAACGACAGCCGCGGGGCGAACGCGTCCACCGCGAGGCCGCGGGCCACGCCGTGGTCCACGTAGCAGAAGCCGTTGGCCAGGGTGAAGGCGAGCTCCTGCGCGGCGGTCGCACCCGCCTCCCGGATGTGGTACCCCGAGATCGAGATCGTGTTCCACTTGGGCGTGTGCTCCGCGGCCCAGTCGAACATGTCCACGATGACCTTGAGCGCCGGCTCCGCCGGGTAGATCCAGGCGTGCTGCGCCATGTACTCCTTGAGGATGTCGTTCTGGACCGTGCCCTGCAGCCGGTCGAGCGGCACCCCCTGCTTCTCCGCCGCGGCCACGAAGAAGCAGAACAGCATCGCCGCCGGTCCGTTGATCGTCATCGAGACCGACACCCGGTCGAGCGGGATCCCGGCGAAGAGGGTCTCCATGTCGGCCAGGCTCGAGACGGCCACGCCGCACTTGCCCACCTCCCCCTCGCTCCGGGGATGGTCGGAGTCGTAGCCCATCAGCGTGGGGAAGTCGAAGGCCACCGAGAGCCCGGTCTGGCCCCGCTCGAGCAGGAACTTGTAGCGCTCGTTGGTGTCCTGCGCAGTGCCGAAGCCGGCGAACTGCCGCATCGTCCAGAGCTTCCCGCGGTACATCGTCGGGTGGATGCCGCGGGTGTAGGGGAACTGGCCCGGGAGCCCGGAGGCCGCCACCAGGTCGGGCCGCAGGTCGAGCGGGGTGTAGACCGGCTGCACCTCGAGGCCGGAGAGGCTGGCGAAGTCCACGTCGTC